>JBHGAT010000325.1:0-2619 GCA_041946645.1 Candidatus Velamenicoccus archaeovorus
CCCACGCCGCCGACGACCAACCCGCCGACGCCGGCGCCCACCGCGCCCTGCAGGAGCTGCCGACGCGTGACCCTGCCGCCGGTCCCAGCGGCCCGCTGCCCACCGGACTCACTCGCCATCCCTGGACCCCCTCACGATCGACCGCGTGCGTGCGCACCGGATGAACGCGGACCTTAGGGGTGGACCCGGTCCGCGGGCATCCGTCATTTGACGGATGCCCGGTGGAACATCCCTCGTGCCGCCGTGCGTTGCGGGTGGCGCGGCCGCCGTGGGAGGATGGCCGGCCTGCCAGGGGGACGCACGATGGAGACGGCGTACGGCTCATCGGCCATCGTCCATCGCGAGGGGACGATCGAAGAGCTCGAGGGCGCGGCGGCGCGCCGATCGCTGCTGGCCGACCCCGACCTGGTCCGGTACGCGACGGCGCTGCTCGGGATCGACGTTCCGGACGTGCGGTTCGTGTGGCACGGCCCCACCGGATGGACGGCCGTCCGCGTGGAGCGTGGTCGCGACGCCGAAGACGATCGGTGCGTGGTCTCGCTGTGGTGGCGCGGCCTCCCGTACGGCCTGACGGCGCGCGAGATCGACGTCCTGACGCTCGTCGCGGGCGGGCTGGGGAACCGCGAGATCGCAGCGCGCCTCGGCGCGAGCGCGCGGACGGTCTCCACGCACGTGGAGCACATCCTGCTCAAGCTGGGGGCGCGCAGCCGAGCCGGCGCCGCGGCCATCGCGGTCGACCGGGGGCTGCTGCGGCTGCCGATCCCCGGGGGACCGTGCGACCTGGGGGGCCTCGGCGTCGGCACGCTCGAGGCGGCCGTCGCGGAGGAGCGCGGTGCGTCCAGGATCCGGATCGGCGCGCCGGTCGCGATCGACCGGCGCCGCCCGTACCTGATCGGCTCCGCCTTCCCCCTGAGCGGCCCCGCCCGCTCCGACGGGATCCAGATGCGCAACGGGGCGATGCTCGCGATCGACGAGATCAACGCGCGGGGCGGGGTCGCCGGGCGGAGGATCGAGCTGGTCGCCGTCGACACGGACATCTTCTCGGAGGGGGGCGTGCGCGAGGCGTTCGAACGGCTCGGGGCGGCGGAGGTCGATGCCGTCATCGTCGGGTACGTGCATGCGGGCGCCGATCTAGCCCTCGATGCCGCAGCCGAGTTCGGGGCCCCGTTCCTGCACGCGACCACGTCGGAGGCAGCCCTGGGGCGCGTCCGGTCCGATCCGGCGCGGTACCGCCGGATCTTCCAGGTCTGTCCGAGCGAGGTCCATTACGGCGTCGGGTTCATCCGGTTCCTGGACGATCTGGTGCGAGCCGACCGGTGGAGGCCGCGGAGCCGGCGGCTGATGATCGTGGAGACCCCGGTCGACAGCGGCCAGATGTCGACGGTTCCCACGCTGACCGCCGCGTTCGACTCCGGCTGGGTCGTGGACGCGGTCGAGTGCGTGCCGGAGCTCGATGCCGACTGGGCGGGGCTGGTGCGCAGGATCCAGGCGGTCGACCCGGCGGCCGTGCTGATCGCGGACTTCGTGCCGAGCGAGCTGGCCGCCTTCCAGCGCGCGTTCGCCGCCGAGCCGACGGACGCGCTCCTGTACGCCGTCTACGCACCCTCGGTCCCCGAGTTCCTCGAGCTCGCGGGGCCGGCCGCCGAGGGTCTGGTCTGGTCGACGGTGACCGGGACGTACCCGGATCTGCTCGGCGGCCGGTTCGCCGGCCGCTACCTGCGGTCGTTCGGACGGCCGCCGGGGCGAGCGCACGCCGGCATCACGTACGACGAGGTCCACCTGCTCGCCGGCGCGTGGGCGAGCGTCGGCAACCCGCGCGACTTCGACGGGGTGGCGTCCCACCTGCGGCACGGGGCCTACCGCGGGGTCAACGGAACCTACTTCTTCGACGAGTCCCAGGGCGCGCTCTCGTACCCGGAGATGACGCTCGATCCCTCGCTCGGGCAGGCGCATCTGGTGTTCCAGGTGCAGGACGGGGAGCACCGCGTGCTGGCCCCGGTCCCGTACGTGCAGGCGTCGTTCCGCCCGCCCTCGTGGGTGCGGGCGGTCTCGGCCTGACGGTCAGCGCAGGAGCGGGGCGACGCGCTCGCCGAACACCTCGAGCGCCTCCCGCTGCAGCGCCGGATCCATCCCCGGCCAGTACAACCGAGCGATGTAGTGCACGTCGCCGCCGGCCGCGTCCCGGAACCGCGCGATCCGCTCGGCCACCTGCTCGGGCGTGCCCAGGACGATCGACGCACGCAGCGCCTCCTCCTCCGCTGGAGAGATCGGCGGAGGAGCAGGCGGGGGTCCGAGGCGCGACCGGGCCGTGTCCATGTCGTCGTACTTCCAGGCCACGTATCGATGGTGGGGACGGACCAGCTCCCAGGCGCGGTCGGGGTCGCCGTCGAACGCGAAGGTCGGCAGGTGCAGCGAGATCGCGAGCGTCGCGGGATCCCGGCCGGCTCGCTCCCGCTCCTCGCGCGCCCACCGGACCTGCTGGGCGAAGGACTCCACCGTCACGTCGGTGGCCATGAACCCGTCACCGATCCGCCCCGCGCGCCGGACCGCCGGTTCGGACAGCGCGCCGATCCAGAGCGGCGGGCCACCCGGCCGGACCGGGCCGGGCGTGACGGCGAC
>JBHGAT010000326.1:0-2614 GCA_041946645.1 Candidatus Velamenicoccus archaeovorus
TACCGCGACCTGCCGGTGAACCTGTACCAGATCGAGTGGAAGTACCGCGACGAGTTCCGGCCGCGCTTCGGGCTCCTGCGTGGTCGCGAGTTCCTGATGAAGGACGCCTACACGTTCGACCGCGACGTCGAGGGCATGGCCCGCTCGTACGACGTCATGCTCCAGGCGTACCGCCGGATCTTCGACCGGCTGGGGCTCGACTACGTGGTCGTGGAGGCCGAGCCGGGGCAGATCGGCGGCGGCGTGAACCACGAGTTCATGGCCCGGGCGGAGGTGGGCGAGGATCGCTTCGTCGAGTGCGAGAACGGCGACTACCTGGCCGACTGGAAGGCCGCCACGCCGATGCCGCCGGAGCCGGCTTCGGGTCCCGGCACCGAGCCGCTGGTGACGGTGGACACGCCGGGAGCCGCCACGATCGAGGAGGTCTCCCGGTTCCTGGGCCGGCCCCCCGAGCACCTGCTGAAGACGATGCTCTACGACGCCGACGGGCGGACGGTCGCGGTCCTGGTCCCCGGCGATCGAGAGGTCGAGGAGGCCAAGCTCGAGCGGGCGTTCTTCCCGGCCACGATCCGGCGGTTCGAGGACGGGGAGTTCGCGGCCCGGGGCTTCGCCAAGGGCTTCGTCGGGCCGCAGGGCCTGGGCGGCGACGTGACGATCGTGGCCGACCACTCGGTCCGCGGCCGCAGCGACTGGGTCACGGGGGCCAACGAGCCCGATCGGCACGTGACGGGGGCCACCACCCCCCGGGACTTCCGGATCGATCGGTTCGAGGACGTGGTGGCCCTGCGGGAGGGCGATCGCTGCCCGCTCGACGGCGGCACCCTCCACGTCGGGCGAGCCATCGTGGTCGGGCACATCTACCAGCTGGGGACGGTCTACTCCGGACCCCTCGACGCACGGTTCGTGGACGAGGACGGTGAGGAACGGCACTACCAGATGGGCTCGTACGGGATCGGCATCTCGCGGATCCTGGCGGCCGCGGTGGAGCAGTTCCACGACGACGCCGGCCTGTGCCTTCCGCGGCGGCTCGCGCCGTTCGAGGTGGCGGTGGTGATCGCCAACCGGGACGACGAGCAGGTGGTGACGGAGGCGGAGCGGATCTACGCGGAGCTGCGCGAGCGCGACCTCGACGCCGTGATCGACGACCGCGAGGAGACCGCCGGGGTGAAGTTCGCCGACGCCGACCTCGTGGGGTATCCGGTGCAGGTCGTGGTCGGTCGCCGGGGCGTGCGGGCCGGCTCCGTGGACCTGAAGCAGCGGGCCAGCGGGGAGCGCTCGTCGGCCCGGCTGAGGGAGGCCGCGGCGGCCGCCGAGCAGCTGCTCGCCTCGTCGCCTTGAGCCCGGGTACGCTCCCGGCGTGGCGGCGATCAGGGCGTCGGCCCAGCTGCGAGGGTTCGTGCTCCTGCACCCCGAGGCCGAGGGGGTCCTGCAGCACGTGGGGCTGCGGACCTGGGACCTGCTGGTGATCGACGTGGACGGGACGTGGGTCCGCGACGTGGTGGGCTCGCCCGAGCAGGCCGAGGCGGTGTGCCGCGACCTGGGGATCCGCCTGAACCGGGGCTGGGACGACCCCCGGATGTCCCGCCGGATGGCCCGGCGGGACCACTGGAACCGCCCCGGCGGTCAGCGCCGGGGGCTCTGAGCCGGCCTCGGTCGAGCTCGCGACCAGCGGTTCTGCACCGTTCGGTATACTCGAGCAGCGATCGGAGCGGCGTCACTCGGAGGTGGGCTCGTGCCCACTTTCTTTTTCGGGGGACACGGCCGGCGAGCGAGGTCGGGATGGACGTGGAGGCGTTGGTCCGGCCGGTGGTCGAGGCGGCCGGTCTGGACCTCTGGGAGGTCACCTACCGCAGGGAGGCGGGGCGCATGGTCCTCCGGGTCACCGTGGACCGGCGGGGCGGCGTGGACCTCGACACCATCTCGGCCCTGTCCGAGCGACTGTCCCGGCGCCTGGACCTGGAGGATTTCGGCAGGTCCCGGTACCAGCTCGAGGTGAGCACGCCGGGCGCGGAGCGACCCCTACGCCGCCCGTGGCAGTTCGAGAAGAGCATCGGTGAGAAGGTGAAGGTGAAGACGGTGGAGCCGGTGAACGGCACCAGGACCCATCAGGGCGCGCTGGTCTCGGCCGACGCGGAGGCGATCGTGATCGCCACCGAGGGCGGAGAGCTACGCGTGCCGTACGGGGACGTGGCGTCGGCGCGGACCGTCCTGGAATGGGGTTCGGCGAGGAGCAACGCATGAATGCCGACATGATCGCGGCGCTCCGCGAGCTGGAGCGCGAGAAGGGCATCGCGTTCGAGACGATCCTGGCCGGTCTCGAGGAGGCCATGGCCTCCGCCTACAAGTCGTGGTGGAAGCAACAGCACCCCGAGCTGGAGGAGCAGTCGTTCGGCGTCCGGGCCCAGATCGACCCCGAGTCGGGCGATCTTCGGGTGTGGCTGCAGCAGCTCGAGGAGGTCGAGGACGAAGAGGGCGAGCCCCAGACCCGCGTGGCCTCGGAGCAGGAGGTCGAGGTCACCGACGAGTTCAAGGGCCGGATCGGCGCGCAGACGGCGAAGCAGGTGATCTTCCAGAAGCTCCGCGACGCCGAGCGCGAGATGACGTACGAGGAGTT
>JBHGAT010000327.1:0-2613 GCA_041946645.1 Candidatus Velamenicoccus archaeovorus
CGCGTGCCCGGCGCGGCGCTCGACGGCGGGACGGAGCCGAACCCGACCATCTTCTTGATGGTCGGCCCCCAGACGATGCTGGTGGCCCGCCCGATCCGCCGTCCCTGCCGGTACACGGGCACGGGGTCGCGGTGGACGAACGCCGAGACCGCCGGCGGCTGGTCGTGCTTGGCGAACATGCGCTCGATCCCGCTCCAGTCCAGCTCCAGGCCGACCAGCCGCCGGGCCGGTCCGCCGCTCGCCTGCTCCAGCTCGAGCGCGTGCTTGCCGACGAAGTCGGCCTTGCCGAAGTCGACCAGCCGCCCCAGCGAGATCTCGAACGGCGAGTACTCCTGCTCGGCGCTGATGGCGTGCCGGGCGCTGGTGTAGTCGACCTCGATCAGGATCAGCCCGCACTCGACCCGGGCCACGTCGAGCGCGTTGATCCCGGCCGGGCGGATCCCGAACGGCTCGCCGGCCTCCCACACGGCGTCCCACAGCTCGACCGCGGCGCCGGCGTCCACCCACAGCTCGTACCCGAGGTCGCCGGTGTAGCCGGTGCGGGTCACGCTCACGTCGATCCCGCCGATCTCGGTCCGGCGGTGCCGGAAGTACCGGACGTCCTTCCAGTCCCGGCGGGTGGCGGCCTCGAGCACGTCGCGCGCCTTCTGCCCCTGGAGGGCGAGCCCGGCGATCTTCTCGGACACGTCCTCGATCCGTACGTCGAGCCCGTGGGCGTTCATCTGGAACCACCGGTAGGAGGGGTCGGCGGCCGTCCAGAAGTACTCGTTCTCCCCGCGCCGGGTGACCGTGCCGTCGTCGATCACCTTGCCGCGCTCGTCGCACCACGGCGTGTACATCACCTGGTCGATCGCCAGCTTGGTCACGTCCCGCGTCATCACACGGTCGACCAGCCGGGTCGCGTCGGGCCCGGTGATCGCGTACTTGTAGAGCGGGCTCACGTCGATCAGCGCGGCGGCCTCGCGGATCGCGTTGTACTCGATGTCGTGGAAGTCGGCGTAGACCTGGGCCGAGAAGTAGCCGGACCATTCGCCCCAGGACAGCTTCTGGTTGAGCTTCGAGGTGCGCGGGTGGAATGCCGTGCCGACGCTCACGACGCCCTCCTCTCGACCGCGTGAGGTGTCCGCGTAGAGTATGCCGCGACGCACACCGCCCCGACCCCCCGCCGAGGCCGGCCGGGCTGACCACTGGTCAAGGGGCTGCTGGTCGGCGTCGGGCCGCGCGCCTAGCATGGCGTCGGCGTGTCGGCGTGAAGGAGGGTGCCGTGGCACAGCGCTACGACGCGGTCGTGATCGGCGGCGGCCACAATGGGCTCACGGCGGCGGCCTACCTGGCCCGCGCGGGTCGCCGGGTCCTGGTGCTCGAGCGGCGGCACGTGCTCGGCGGCGCGGCGGTGACCGAGGAGGTCTTCCCCGGCTTCCGGTTCTCCGAGTTCTCCTACGTGGTCTCGCTGCTGCGCCCCGAGATCATCCGCGAGCTGAACCTCCCGGCACACGGCTTGGAGATCCTCCCGCTCGACGGCACGATCACCCCGCTCGACGACGACTACCTCTGGCGCGTGAACGACCACGGCAAGACGATCCGCGAGCTCCGGCGGTGGTCCAAGAGCGACGCCGAGGCCTACGAGGAGTACGGCAAGCTCATGGTCGACATGGCCCGGTTCATCAAGCCGATCCTGTCGGTGGTCCCGCCGGACCCGGCCACGATGAACCCGTTCGACTGGACGCCGCTGATGCCGCTGGCGAAGAGCTTCCGCGACCTGCCGGCCCGGCTGCAGTCCACGTTCATCCAGCTGATGACGATGAGCGCGACGGACTTCCTGCGGCAGTGGTTCGAGACCGATCCGCTGATCGCCACGATGTCGGCCTCGGGCATCATCGGCACGTTCCAGGGGGTGCAGTCGCCGGGCACCGCGTACGTGCTGCTCCATCACTACATGGGCGAGATCGACGGCGCGTTCCGGGCCTGGGGCGTGCCCAAGGGCGGCACCGGCGGCATCTCCGAGGCGATCGGGCGCGCGGCCGCCTCGTTCGGCGCCGAGATCCGTACGGAGGCCCCGGTCGCGCGGATCGACGTCCGGAACGGCCGGGCCACCGGTGTCACGCTCGGCTCGGGTGAGGAGATCCGGGCCGGCGCCGTGCTCTCGAGCCTGGACGCCAACTGGACCTTCCTCAGGCTGCTCGAGCCGGGACACCTGGACGACGACTTCGTCCGCGAGGTGAAGCGCTACAAGTACCGTGGGTCGTCGGGCAAGGTGAACCTGGCGCTCGACGGGCTGCCCGAGCTCGCGTGCAAGCCCGGCGTGGGGGAGTGGCTCCGCGGGGCGATCAGCTTCTCCCCCGGCGTGGACTACATGGAGCGCGCGTACGACGACGCGAAGTACGGGATGTTCAGCTCGCGGCCGTACGTCGACATGATCATCCCCACGCTGGTCGATCCCTCGATGGCGCCGCCCGGCAAGCACATCGTGAGCTGCTTCGTGCAGTACGCGCCGTACCACCTGGCCGACGGCAAGGTGTGGGACGACGACATGCGGGAGCGATTCGGCGAGACCGTGATCGACACGCTCGAGGAGCGGTTCCCCAAGATCCGCGACCACATCATCCACAAGCA
>JBHGAT010000328.1:0-3456 GCA_041946645.1 Candidatus Velamenicoccus archaeovorus
TACAGCGCGACCAGGAACCCGAACAGCCCGAGGGACGGCGTGTACCGGAGCGTCGAGGCCACGAAGACGGCGGTCGTCGTGATCCCGAGGACCACCACGGGCGCCTTCCTCCGGAGGGCCAAGGGCGCCGTCTGGAGGAGGACCAGCGACGCGCCGAGGACGTCCAGCCCTCGCCCACTGACGTCGGGACCGCCCTCCGGGATGTCGACGTGGAGATGGGCCAGGGCTCCGAGGACCGAGACGACGCTGAGCGCACCGCCCAGCAGCGCGTCTTGCAGCAAGGGCCGGGCGAGGAGCCCGCGCCGGGCTCGGGCCGTCCCATGGGCGAGCGCCCTCCGAACGCCCACGGCGGTGCCCGGCCGGGGCGACGGGACCGGGACCGCGGTGGTCGATCCATGCGTCCGCCGGCGTCGCAGACGGCGCCCCGGCACCGGCATGTGCCCAAGCACACGCCCGTCCAGCGGCCGAGCCAGGTCAGGCTGGACCTTCATCCGGATCCCTTCCGCCCCGCCGGACCCTCCCTCCGGCGTTCCTCCGCTGCGGAACGCTAATCATCCGCCCAGCTCCCTTCACCGTCCATATGCAGTAGGACCCGGTGGGTGCCACTACGCGGGACGAGGCCGGATGGGGGGGTGGGAGCTCGCCGGGCCGCTCGGCCCGGGGCAGCCCGCCATCGGGGAGGACCCGATCCGGGTCGAGCGCGCTCCCGGGAGCGTGATCGGCATCTCCTCGCGCTAGCGGAAGATCGCGAGGTAGCCGGCGGCCACGATGATCAGGCCCGCCACGATGGGCGCGATGACCCACGCCAGGCCGAGGCGACCCCGGTACGGTCCGAGCGTGCCGACCTTCGTGGTCGGCTTGAGCCCCGGCGGGCGGAACCGGATGCGCTTCCTGGCCATCCGCTCCAGGGTACCGCGGCGTCCCCGTCCGTCCCGGGCGCCCGGGGGACGTTCGTTATGATGGCCGGACATGCCACCCAAGCATCGGATCGTCGTCGCCAAGCCCGGGTTGGACGGGCACGACCGCGGCGTGAAGGTGGTCGCACGGGCCCTCCGCGACGCCGGGTTCGAGGTCGTGTACACGGGCCTGCGCCAGACGCCCGAGGCGTCGAGAAGGTCTTCACGCCGGGGGCGACGACGGCCGAGATCGTGGCCTGGCTGACGGAGCGGCTGGCCACCCGGGCGGCCAGCTGATGGACCTGTACGAGCACCAGGGCAAGGAGCTCTTCGCCAAGCACGGCATCCCGGTGCCACGGGGCATCGTGGCCGAGACGCCCGAGGCCGCCCGGGCCGCGACGGAGATCCTCGGCGGCACCTCGGTGGTGAAGGTCCAGGTGCAGATCGGGGGCCGCGGCAAGGGCGGCGGGGTGGTCCTGGCCGACACGCCCGACCAGGCCGAGGGTGCGGCCGCAGGGCTCCTGTCCGAGGGGTTCCAGGGCCGGCGGGTGAACCGGGTGCTGGTCGAGGAGCGCCTGTCGATCGCGCGCGAGTTCTACGCGGCGATCACCCTGGACCGGAGCACCGGTACCGACCTCGCGATGGTCGCCGCCGAGGGCGGGGTGGAGATCGAGGAGCTGTCACGGACCATGCCCCAGGCGCTCCGGCGCCTCCACGTCGACCCCGAGATCGGGATCCACCCGTACCACCTGCGCGCGCTGACCGGCGGGCTCCCCGCCGAGGCGCGGGACCTGGTCGAGAACATCCTGGCCGGGCTCTACGACGTGCTGGTGACCGAGGACGCCACCCTGGTCGAGGTCAACCCGCTGGTCCTGCTCACCGACGGCCGGGTGTTCGCGCTCGACGCGAAGGTGACGATCGACGACAACGCGCTCTTCCGCCATCCCGAGATCGAGATGCTGAAGTCGAGCTACCCGATCGACCCGGTCGAGTTCCGGGCCCGCGAGGCCGGCCTCCAGTACGTGAAGCTCGGCGGCGAGGTCGGCATCATCGGCAACGGGGCGGGGCTCGTGATGTCCACGCTCGACGTGGTGCAGCAGGCCGGTGCGGCCGCCGCCAACTTCCTGGACATCGGGGGCGGGGCCAGCGCCGACACGATGGCCACCTCGCTCGAGGTCATCCTGTCCGACCCCGGCGTGCGCTCGGTGCTGGTGAACATCTTCGGCGGTATCACCCGCTGCGACCTGGTGGCCGAGGGCATGCTGGAGGCGCTCCAGCGGATCGAGCCGCGGGTCCCGATCGTCGTCCGGCTGGACGGCACCAACGCCGAGGCGGGCCGGCGGATCCTGGCCGAGGCGAACCATCCGCGGATCGTGCCCGCCGAGACGATGCTGGATGCCGCGCAGCGGGCGGCCGAGCTGGCGCACGGGGAGGCGGCCTGATGGCGATCCTCGTCGACGAGACGACCCGGGTCGTGGTGCAGGGGCTCACCGGCCGCGAGGGCCGGTTCCACGCGCTGCGCAACCGGGCCTACGGCACCCAGGTCGTTGCCGGTACGAGCCCCGGCAAGGCCGGCCAGGACGTCGAGGGCATCCCCGTGTTCGACACGGTGGCCGACGCCGTGGCGGCCACCGGCGCCAACACGTCCCTGATCTTCGTGCCGGCCCGGTTCGCGCCGGATGCGATCTACGAGGCCGCGGACTCCGACCTCCGGCTGATCGTGTGCATCACCGAGGGGATCCCCGTTCGGGACATGGCCCGCGCCGCGAGCTACCTGCGCGGCAAGTCCTCCACGCTGGTGGGTCCGAACTGCCCCGGCGTGATCTCGCCGGACCGGTCGAACGTGGGGATCATCCCCGGCGAGATCTGCTCGCCGGGCCGGGTGGGCCTGGTGTCGCGGTCGGGGACGCTCACGTACCAGATCGTCCACGAGCTCTCCCAGCGGGGGATCGGGCAGTCCACGTGCGTGGGGATGGGGGGCGACCCGGTCCACGGCGTGGGCTTCATCGAGTGCCTCCGGCGGTTCGAGGACGATGCCGAGACGGACCTGGTGGTGATGATCGGCGAGATCGGCGGGGACGACGAGGAGCGGGCGGCCCGGTTCATCGCCGAGGAGATGCGCAAGCCGGTCGTCGGCTACATCGCAGGGTTCACCGCCCCGCCGGGCAAGCGGATGGGGCACGCGGGGGCCATCGTGACGGGCTCGAGCGGCACGGCCCAAGCCAAGGCGGAGGCGCTCGAGGCGGCCGGCGTGAAGGTCGGGCGCACGCCGACCGAGGTGGCCGAGCAGGTCGAGGCCGGTCTGGCATGACCGAGCCGGCCCCGCCGGGCGTGGAGCTGCCTGCCCGGCAGGGGACCGACCCGGGGCGGATGCTCGCGGCCGGGTGGCCCAGGGCGCTGATCCGCGGGCTCGTGGCGTTCGTCGTCGTGGCGCTGGTGGGGCAGGCCGTGGCGTTCGCCACCTTCCTCGTCTCGAACGCGGGCTCCGCCGCCACCTTCGCCGAGCTCGGCTGGTTCTACTTCGGCTGGTTCCACCACGTCCGCCTGGTCGTCGAGCTGC
>JBHGAT010000329.1:0-2594 GCA_041946645.1 Candidatus Velamenicoccus archaeovorus
CGCCGCCGTGCCCCGGCCGTCGTCGTCCACCTGCACCGTGAGCTCTCGTTCCCCGTACGCGATCCGCATGTTGGCGGTGGCCGCGCCGGCGTGGCGAGCGACGTTCGTGAGCGCCTCCTGCACGATCCGGAAGGCGGCCACGTCCACCCCGAACGGCAGCGGGCGCACGTCCCCCTCGGTCTGGGTCCGCACCTCCAGCCCGGCCGCCCCGGCCTGCGCGACCAGGTCGTCGATCTTGGCCAGGGTGGAGGTGGGCGTCCTGGGCGCCCGCTCGTTCCCTTCGCGGAGGATCTCGAGCACGGAGCGGAGCTCGGTCAGCCCTTCCTTGCTGGCGTCCCGGATCGCCATCAGGGAGCCCCGGACCGGCTCGGGGAGCCCCTCGTTCACGTGCAGCGCCACGCCCGCCTGGACGTTGATCAACGAGAGGTGGTGGCCGAGCGCGTCGTGGAGCTCGCGGGCGATGCGCAGCCGCTCCTCGCTGGCCCGCCGGCGCCCTTCCTCCTCGCGCATCCGGCCGGCCTCGGCGACGCGTTCGCGCCGGATGCGGAGCAGCTCCCCGGCACCGAAGAGGACCAGCAGCCACGCGGCCAGCCCGGCCAGCGACCCGAGCGAGGGGCCCGGACGGTCGCGGAGCAGCCGGTCCAGCCAGGGGAAGATGCCGAACCCGACCAGCGCGGTGATCCCCGCGGCCAGCCGATGCCCTCGCACCACCGTCGTCACGAAGGCCACCACCATGAGCAGCCAGATCGGACCGTGCGGGTACCCCAGGACGAAGTACCCGAGGCTCGCCGCGAAGACGACCTCGAGCACGACCACGGGGTGACGGCGCCTGGCCGCGAGCGCCAGCGCGGCCAGCACCACCAGCAGGATCGCCCACCCGTCGACCGGACGGCTGGTGGGCTGTCCCCGGGCCGCCCCGAACGTCCCGAACGCGGCGAACAGGGCCAGGCCGGCCGCGACGGCGGCGTCGTGGAGCAGCTCGCGCCGGTCCGGCGAGCGCATCGCCGCGATCATCGTCGACATGCGATCGAGCCTAGGCCGGTGCGCGCGCCCCGTCATCGGCGCGGGGAGCCATCACCACCTACCGCGCGAGGAGTACCCGGCGAGCGCCCGCTAGGCCGTCGGTCGCGGAGTTCGTGGCGCATGAAAGGCATTGACATGGCATCATAATGGTGCCACGATGATGCCATGCAGCTGGACCGCTACGTCGAGGAGATCCGGAGGCAGGTCGAGGTGGCCGCCGAGGCCGCTGGGGGTGAGGCCAGGGCGACGGCGGAGCACCTCCTGGCGCCCCTGGACGCGGCCATCAGGCTGGCCCTGCTGGACGCCCTCGCCGCCGCGGCGGAGGAGATCACCGTCGAGCTGGCGCCGGGTTCGGTGGAGGTGCGGCTCCGCGGGCGCGACCCCGGATTCGTGGTCACCCTCCCTCCAAGCGATCCCTCGCTCGAGGGAGAGCCCGATGCCGACGCGGCCGGTCCGCCCGCGTGGAGCGAAGCGTTCCGCGCCCGGTCGGAGGGCGATGAGGGCGCCGTCTCACGGATCAACCTCCGCCTGCCCGAGCAGCTCAAGGCGCGGGTGGAGCGCGCGGCCGCCGGGGAGGGCCTCTCGATCAACGCCTGGCTGGTGCGAGCCGCGGCCGCCGCGCTGGAACGGTCGGACCCCGACCGCCCGCGGCACAGGGCTCCGGGGGCGCAGCGCTACACCGGCTGGGTGCGCTAGGCAGAGGACCTCGACCGAGGGGCCGAGGGGACCACATCGGGATCGCAGGAGGAACGTGGGATGGCAACCTTCGGAACACCGGAGCCGATCGCCGTGACCGTGGAGCTCGGCGTGGGCGAGGTCCGACTCAGGGCGAGCGAGCGGGCCGACACGGTCGTGGTGGTGCGACCGGGGGATCCGGCCAAGAGGGGCGATGTCGCGGCCGTCGAGCAGACCAGCGTGGAGTACGCCAACGGCCGACTGCTGGTCCGGGGCCCTCGCGGGTGGCGGCAGTGGGCGCCGTGGCGGGGCGGCGAGTCGATCGACGTCCAGATCGACCTGCCGGCCGGCTCGAGCCTCCGGGGTCGAGCCGGGGTATCCGCGTTGCGCTGCAGCGGCCGGCTGGGGGATTGCCGGTTCCACCTCGGGGTCGGCGACGTGCGCCTGGACGACGCCGGGCGGGTCGAGGTCGAGACGGGGGCCGGCGACGTGACGATCGGCTCGGTCGGCGGCGCCGCCGAGGTCACCACGAGCTCGGGGGCCGTGGCCATCGATCGGGTCGAGGGCACCGCGGTGATCCGGGACCGCAACGGCGACACGTGGATCGGCGAGGTGATCGGGGACGCCCGGGTGAGCGCCGCCAACGGGTCGATCTCGATCGACGTGGCTCGCTCGGGCGTGGTCGCCAAGACCGCGAACGGTCGGATCCGCCTGGGCCAGGTCGAGCGCGGCGCGGTGGTCGCACA
Organism: Candidatus Velamenicoccus archaeovorus; assembly: GCA_041946645.1. Taxonomy (GTDB): domain Bacteria; phylum Actinomycetota; class UBA4738; order UBA4738; family HRBIN12; genus DASQQQ01. The sequence continues at coordinate 2,445 of JBHGAT010000329.1, forward strand.
GAGCGCGTTCGGGGCGGTCGAGGTGGGCGTCCGCGAGGGCGTGGCGGTCTGGCTCGACCTCGAGACCCGGTTCGGCAGCGTGCAGAACGACCTCCACGAGACCGAGCGACCCGGACCGGGTGAGGACGCCGTCGAGGTCCACGCCCGCAC
>JBHGAT010000033.1:0-11291 GCA_041946645.1 Candidatus Velamenicoccus archaeovorus
CTCGTCGAGGACATAGACTCCGGTCGGTGGACCCGACGCTCGCGTTCGTGCTGGGCGGGGCGACCGGGATCGTCGTCGTGTCGGCCGGGTGGGTGATGGTCGGCCGATGGACCCGGCGCCGTGGTGCGCACGACGAGGACGCCCGGGGGCGTGCCGAGCTCCTGTCCAAGATCGCCCACGAGCTGAAGAACCCCATCATGGCCGTGAAGGGCCTCGCGGCCACCGGTGCCCGCCTGTACGGGTCGATGAACGACGACGAGCGCAAGGAGTTCTTCCAGCTGATCGACGCCGAGGCCGAGCGTCTGCGGGCGATCGCCGACGCCACGTCGACGGCGCTCAAGATCGACGCCGGCACGATCGTCTACGACCTGCGCCCCGAGGACCTCGGCAAGCTCGTCGAGGAGGTGGCGTGGCGGGCCCGGGTGGGTCAGCATGCCATGGTGGTCAGGGCGGATCAAGACCTCATGGCCGAGCTGGACCGGAACCGGTTCGCCGAGGTCCTCGGCCACCTGATCGACAACGCCGCCAAGTACTCGCCGCCCGACGCGCCGATCGAGGTCCGAGCCCGGCGGTCCGATGACGGCGCCCTCCTGGTCGAGGTGGTGGATCGCGGTCCAGGTATCCCACCGGAGCAACGCGAGGTCGTGTTCGAGCGTTACGCGGCCTGGCGTCCCGCCGGCTACGAGGAGACGCCGGGCGCCGGGTTGGGCCTGTTCATCTGCCGCGAGCACCTCAAGGCCCACGGCGGACGCATCGATATCGAAGACATGGACGATCGCGGAACCATGCTGCGGATCACCCTGCCCGCGGGGGGCTGAGTCGATGGTGCCCCAGCACGCGATCGACGCCATCAGCCTGCTGATCTGTGACGACCACAAGGTCCTCACGGACGCGCTGGCCATGGTCGTCGACCGGGATCCCTCCCTCAGGATGGTTGCGCCTCCCGTCCACACGCCCGACCAGGCCATCGAGATCGCCCGGGAGCACCGGCCCGACGTCGTGCTGATGGACGTGGTCTTCAAGGGGAGCATGAACGGGATCGAAGCCACCAGGAAGGTCAAGGAGTCCTCCCCCGGGACGAAGGTCGTGATCATGACGGCCCACCAGGAGGACCGGCTGCTCGTGGAGGCGATGGAGGCGGGCGCCTCGGGGTTCCTGGGCAAGGATGCCGCGGCCGACGAGGTCCTGGCCGCCGTGAAATCGGCGGCGGACGGAGAGGTCCTGGTCGACCCGGCCACCCTGACGCGGCTCCTCCACCAGGTGGCCAAGGAGCGAGAGGCCGAGCGCGACGCGTTGGCCCTGTTCGAGGAGCTCACCGACCGGGAGCGCGAGATCCTCCAGCTCCTAGCCGAGGGCATGCGCAACGAGGGCATCGCGCAGAAGCTGTTCATCAGCCCCCAGACCGTGCAGACGCACGTCCGCAACCTGCTGGCCAAGCTCGGCGTCCACTCCAAGCTCGAAGCGGTGGCGTTCGCCGTCAAGCACGGCGCGATCGTGGTCTGACCCCCCGGGCTCGGCCGAGCCGCCCATCCCCCGACCGGCCCATGCGGACTCCCCCCCGAGGAGGGGAGGGAGCTACCCGACCTCAGGTACCGGAGATTCCCTACCGCCGGGAATCGTCCCCGGGCCGCCCCCTGCCGAATCTCCGGATGACCACATCGGAACGACCCAGAAGGGGGACGGAGATGGCGGAGAGGGATCGGGAGAAGCGGGGGCGCAAGCTGCTGCTCACGCTCCTCGTCGTGGGGGTCGTGGGGAGCCTGGCCGGGATCGGCACGTTCTCGGCGTTCTCCTCGACCACGTCGAACGACGGCAACACGTTCGCCGCGGGCACCGTGTACATCCACGACAACGACCTCGGGGCGGCCATGTACAACGTGACCGATGCGAAGCCCGGCGATACGACGACGGCGTGCATCACGGTCACCTACGACGGCACCCTCCCGGCGGTCGTGAGGCTCTACAGCTCGGCGATCGCCGCCCCGCTCGCCCAGTACGTGGACCTGACGGTCGAGGAAGGCACGGGCTCGCCGGCGTTCGGCGACTGCACCGGCTTCACGCCGAGCGGGACGGTCTTCTCGGGCACGCTGGACGCCATGCCGAACGACTTCGCGTCCGGGATCGCCACCAACGGGGCTGCCAACTGGACCACCGGCGACTCCGTGGACTACCGGTTCACCCTGACGCTGCAGGACGACAACAACGCGAACGGCCAAGCGGCAGGCCCGCTGTCGGTCCCGGCGCACTCCTTCTACTGGGAAGCGCAGAACGCCTGATCCGAGGCGGACGCGAACGGTGACGGCGGGGCCGCCTCCCCCTCGGCGGCCCCGCCTCCCACGAGGGGACGGGGGGGAGGGACGATGGGACGGGAGACCGGATGGGCCAGGGCGACGGGACTCCTGATCGGTCTGGCCGTGGCCGTCGTCGCCGTCCGGTCCTGGACCGTCGCTCCGGGCCACGGTGGCCTCGGGGCGGACCTCTTGATGGCGACCGCGCCGACGGGTGAGCTCGCCGTCTCGGTGACCGGACCGTTCCTGTCGGCCACGGGCATGGTGCCCGGATCCGAGGCCGACGCAGCGGCAGGGACCTTCGACGTGTACAACCGCACGGCGGCCACGCTCGCGATCCGGCTCCAGGCGCGGCCGTCGGTACCCGACATGAACGACCTCCTCTGGGTCGAGGTCGATGCCGGGGCCGACCGCGTGTACCGGGGACCCCTGGCGTCGCTCGTCGAGGGCTCGCCGGACGGCTTCCGCCTGGCCCCGACCGAGGACGTGACCCTGACCGTGCGGAGCTGGCTCCCGCGTTCGAGCGGTGACGGCTATCGCGGTCGGGTGGTGACGGTCGACTGGACGTTCCTGCCCACACCCGTGGAGGGATCGCGGTGAGCGTGGTGCGCCGGCTGCTGGTCTCGGCGATCGTGTTGGGCCTCGTGGGGACGCTCACCGGGGTTGGCACCTACGCGGCGTTCTTCAGCACGGCCTCGACGGACGGCGACGTGTACCGGGCCGGCACGGTGTACGTCTCCGATGACGACGCCGGCAGCCTCGTCCTCGACGTCTCGGGCATCCGGCCGACCGACCCGGCGGTCTCCGGCTGCATCGTCGTCTCGTACGGCGGGTCGCTCCCGGCGTCGGCCGTGCTGTACGGGACGAGCTCCGGCGCCCTGGCCGCGTTCCTGGACGTCACGGTCACCGAGGGCACCGGGGGGACCTTCGGCTCCTGCGCGGGCTTCGTCCCGAGCGCGACGCTGTACAGCGGGACCCTGGCGGCCTTCCCGACCACCTGGGCCGGCGGTCTCGCGGATGCGGACGGGACGTGGACCACGGGCGAGAGCCATGCCTACCGCTTCGAGATCTCGCTGCAGGACGACCCGGCGGCCCAGGGGCAGAGCGGTTCGGCCAGCTTCACCTGGGAGGCGAGGAACCAGTGAGCGCGATGGACCTGGCCGTCGCTCCGTTCCGGCGGTCGGCCGTCGGCGGCCGGGCCGTGCGGTTCCTGGTCCGGACGGCCCTGTGGAGCGTGCTGGGGCTCCTCGCCGGCCTGTGCCTGGCCGTGACGGTTCCCTACGCCTTCGGCTGCCGGAGCCTGACGGTGCTGTCCGGGAGCATGGAGCCGACGATCGGCGTGGGTGACGTGGTCGTGGTCCGCGAGATCGCCCCCATGCAGGCCAGGATCGGCGACGTCGTGACGTTCCGGGACCCCACCGACGGTGCGCGGCTGATCACCCACCGGGTCCGGGACATCCGGGTCCAGGGACGCACCGTCCTGTTCCGGACCAAGGGTGACGCCAACACGACCATCGAGCGCTGGCAGATCGGCGAGCACGGCACGATCGGCCGTGTCCTGTACCGCGTCCCGCGGATCGGGTACGTGCTCTTCTGGGTCCGGGGGCGGTTCGGTCGGCTCCTGTTGGTGGTGCTGCCCGCGCTGGTGCTCGGCACCTACGAGCTGTGGCGGATCTGGCGTCCGGAGCGTGACGCCCACGCCGCCGACGAGGAGGTGACCGATGGCTCGCCCTCGTAGGGTCCGCTGGCTCGTCCTGCCCGGTGTGCTCGGTCTCGTGATCGGGGTGCTCGGCAGCGGCACGTACGCAGCCTTCTCGTCGTCGACCTCCACCTCGGCGAGCATCACCGCGGCCGCCGACTGGGTGGGCCCCGACGGCAGCTCGGTGATCGCCGGGACGAGCGCGCCGGTCGCCGGCACGATCGCGGCCGCGCAGACCTACTACGTGTTCGCGATGCTCTCGGACTTCGGGAACCCCCCGAGCGGGATCGCCACCGTGACCGCAGACGTGAGCGGCATCTCGGCCGGCCAGACCGCCGTCCCGCTCGTGGCCGGGTCGTTCTCGGTGGGGGGCGTGACCTACAACTATCGGAGCGCGAGCGTGACGGCCGACGCCGGGCTGCCGGACGGCACGATCTCGTACTCGCTCGCGGTCACGGACGTGAACGGCAACACCGGGACCCTCGGCGGATACAGCGTCGTCATCGACAACACGTCGCCGGCACCGGCCGACATCCAGGCGAACGTCGGCAACGGCATCCCCGGAGCGGGTGACGTGCTGGTCTTCACGTTCAGCGAGGCCATGGCCCCCGGGTCGATCCTCGGCGGCTGGACCGGCTCCTCTACCCCGGTGCAGATCCTCATGCGGAACGGAGGATGCGGCACCAACGACTCCGCCACGGTGCTGGACGCGGGTGGGGGCAGCGGTGTCCATCTGGGGACCGTCTGCCTGGGCGACGTGATCAACGGCAACCGAACGTTCGGCACGTCCTCGATGGCGATGGCCGGCGCGACCGTCACCGTCACGCTGGGGGGGACCCCCGGCGGCACCAAGGCCGCCGCCGACACCACGCTGGTGTGGACCCCCGACGGGGCGGCCACCGACGTGGCGGGGAACCCCTGCTCGACCACCGCGGTCAGCGAGTCCGGCCCGCTCGACACCGACTTCTGAGCCCACCGGCAGGCCCGCCTCGCCGGGGCGAGCCTACCCGGCCCGAGCGGGCCCTGCATAATCCTCGGGTGGGCCGCGCCTCCGAACGGACCGTGGGTCTCGGGCTCGCCCTCGTGTGCCTGGCGGCGACGCTCGGCCTCGGTCTGGCCGTGAAGGCACCCTGCGCGTCGGGCGACTGGTCCGACGCGCGTCAGTACCGGCGCTACTGCTACTCGGACGTCGTGCCGCTGCTCGGGACCGAGCAGCTCCAGGGCGACCGGCTGCCCTACCTCGACGCCTGCGCGACGAACGGGGGCGAATGCGACGAGTACCCGGTCCTGTCGATGTACGCGATGCGCCTGGCGGCCTGGATGTCGACCGGTTACGCGGGCTTCTTCTACGCCAACGCGCTCCTGCTGACGATCGCCGCCGTGGTCGTGACCGTCTGCCTCTACCTGCTCGTCGGCACGAGAGCCCTCTACGTCGCGCTCGCTCCCACGCTGCTGGTCTACGGGTTCGTCAACTGGGACCTGATCGCCGTGGCCCTGGCCGCCGCCGCCACCCTGGCGTACCTGAACCGTCGGGACGTGTGGGCAGGGGTCCTGCTGGGGCTCGGGACCGCCGCGAAGGTTTACCCGGGGCTCCTGCTGATCCCGTTCGTGCTGGGCCGGTTCCGGGACCGCCGCCCCGACGACGGGATCCACCTCGCGTGGGCCGGCGCGGGGTCCTGGCTCGCCGTGAACGTCCCGTTCATCCTCGCGGCGCCCCGGGGCTGGTGGGAGTTCTTCCGCTTCAACAGCGCCAGGCCGGCCGATTGGGACAGCCTCTGGTTCATCGGGTGCGACCGCCTCACGGAGCACCTCGGATGCGCACCGGGCACGATCGGGACGGGCGCGATCAACGCAGCGTCGGCCTTCCTGTTCGTCACGCTCGCCGTGGTGGTGTGGACGCTCAAGCGGCGGCGCGAGCCGGGGTTCCCCCGCTGGACGTTCGGGCTCCCCCTCCTGATCCTGTTCCTGCTGTCGAACAAGGTCTACTCGCCCCAGTACGGGCTCTGGCTGCTCCCGTGGTTCGCGCTGGCGCTGCCCGACCTCCGGCTGTTCGCGGCGTTCCAGGCGGCCGACGTCGCCGTGTTCCTGACCCGCTTCTCCTGGTTCGGTCGCCTGTCCGGGGTGGGCGGGTGGCCGATCGGCGCCTTCGAGGGCGCCGTCCTGGTCCGCGACGCGATCCTCCTGATCTGCCTCGTGGCCTGGATCCTGCGCCGTGGCGAGCCGCTCGAGGAAGCGGCCCGTCCCGCGGCCGTGCCCGAAGCGGCGGACCTGGCCGCGTGAAGCCGGAGACGCGCAGCGCGATCCGCTACGGCCTCACCGTCTTCGTCGTGCTGCGGCTGAGCTTGCTCGTGCTGGGTCTGGTCGGGCTGGAGCTGTTCCCGCCGCTCCGGCCGGTGTCGGTCCCGGGCTGGGCGGCCCACCCGCTCCCGGACCCCGGGTGGCACAACGCCGTCACCGCGTGGGAGCGCTTCGACGCCCTGTGGTTCCTGCGGATCGCGGCCGCGGGCTATCGCTCCGGCGACGGCAGCGCGGCGTTCTTCCCCCTGTACCCGCTCGCCGTGCGGGCCACGTCGTGGGTGATGGGGCACCATCCCTTGGCCGCGGCCCTCCTGGTCTCGAACGCGGCAGCGGCGGCCTCGCTCTGCGTCCTGTACGCGCTCACCGCGGCCGAGCGCTCCGAGGAGACGGCCCGCCGGACGGTCCTGTTCCTGGGCACCTTCCCCACGGCGTTCTTCCTGCTGGCCCCATACAGCGAGTCGCTCTACCTGCTGCTGGTGCTGATCGCGTTCCGGGCGGCCCGATCGGGCCGATGGGGGGTGGCCGGTGCCGCCGGCGCGGGGGCGGCCCTCACCCGGAGCGTGGGCATCGTGCTCGCGCTCGCGCTCGTGGTGGAGGCGGTGCAGCGACGGCGGGACCAGGGCCAGCCGCTCCTGCCCGGCCTGGCGGCCGGGCTGGCCACCGGCCTCGGAACGATGGCCTACCTGGGGTTCTGGGCGCTCCGGGCGGGCCCCTGGCTCGCTCCGGTGCGCCAACAGGCCGACTGGCAGCGGGTGTCCTCGCCGCCGTGGACGACCCTGGTCGAGGGGACGCGCTTCGCGTTCCGGTACCTCGGGAACGCCAACGGGGGCTACTGGACGATCGACTGGCTGGTGACCGTGCTCGTGGTCGGCCTGTCCATCTACGCCGCCGTCCGGTACCGACCCTCCTATGTGGTCTTCCTGTGGGGAAGCCTCCTCGTGCCGCTCTTCTACATCTTCCCCGGACGGCCGCTGATGTCGATGCCCCGGTTCGCGCTGCCGCTGTTCCCGGCGTTCTGGGCGCTGGCCGAGCTGTCGGAGCGGTGGCGGATCCCCGACGCGGCGATCGCGGCGATCGGCGCGGCCGGGCTCGGCGTGCTCGGTGTGCTGTTCGTCAACTGGTACTACATCTTCTGACGGGGGATGCCGACATATAGGATGAGCCCGGTGGGCACGGACGCCGGAGAGCCCAAGGAGCCTGGGGTGACGATACGGGTAGCCATCGCGGACGATCACTCGCTGGTCCGGCAGGGGCTCCGCCGGTACCTCGACATGGCGGACGGGATCGAGGTCGTCGGTGAGGCGTCCAACGGCGTCGAGCTCGTGGACCTCGTGGACAAGGAGAAGCCCGACATCGCGCTGGTGGACATCCGGATGCCGGAGATGGACGGGCTCGAAGCGGCCCGGCACATCCGCGACCGGTTCCCCGGCGTCGGTGTGATCATGCTGACCGCGTACGACGACCGCCAGTTCGTGGTCGAGGCGGTCCGCTCCGGAGCCCGCGGCTACGTGCTCAAGGCGCGAGACGCCGAGCATCTGATCCAGACGGTCAGGCTGGTCGCCGGCGGCAACATGGTGATCGATCCGCAGCTCGTGGTGGCACTGGCCGAGGAGCTCTCCCAGGCCAAGGAGCGCGACCGCCGAGCCGAGACGCTGACCGCCCGCGAGATCGAGGTGCTCCAGCTCCTGGCCTTCGGTCACACCAACCGGGACATCGCCGAGCGCCTCTACATCTCCCCCGACACGGTCAAGACGCACCTGGAGCACATCTTCGAGAAGCTCGGGGCCTCCGATCGCACGGCGGCCGTGGCCGAGGCGCTTCGCCGTCGCCTGATCGAGTAACCGTGGCCGGCAGGACCAGGGCCCGCCCTCCCCGTTCCGGCGTAGGCCCTTCGGCCTCGGATGACGCCATCCGGGTGATGGAGTCGGGTGCCGCCACGAGGCATCATGTGAGACCCGGGATGACCGACACGTGGACGCGATCGCGGGGGCGGAGCGCCTGGCTGACCTCCATCGCCCTGCTGCTGGTGATGGGTGTGGTCGTGGGCTTCTACCTGGCCGACCAGGCCGAGATCCGCTCCACCCGGGGCCTCTCCAACGTCCTCGTGGCCGCGGCGTGCCTGACGGCGATCGTGGCCCTGTCCCCCACCAGGAGCGAACCGGGCCTCTGGCGGAGCCTGCGGTTCCTCCTGGCCGGTCTCGGGGCGGTGGCCGTGGCCAGCCTGTGGTTCGGGTGGGCGGACATCCGGGGCTCGGTCCGGTTCGGTCCCAGCGCGTTCGATCTGCTGCTGGTGCCGCTCGCGGCCCTGTTCTGGCTGCCGGTGCGGATCGAGTACCTGCACCACTTCCGCAAGGACGACCGGCGAGAGATCGCCGCCGACGTGGCCCTGATCTCCGCCGCCCTGGGCACGATCCTCTACCTGTGGGTGCGACCGGAGGATGCCGGCGTCACCACGTCGTTGTCGAGCGCGTTGTTCGCGTTCACGGCTGCCACGTCGTTCTCCTCCTACGGTGCGCTCGCCCTGTGGGTGCCGTCGGTGGTGCACGTGGCGCAATTCGCCGCGATCGGCGCCTTCTCGAGCGCCCTCATGGCCTTCGCCACGCAGTGGGTCCGGGGTGGGTTCGAGCCGGGCATGACGACGGTCGACCTGCCGCTCGCGCTCGCCGCCCTGGGCCTGGCGGCGGTGGTGACCTTGGCCCCGCGCCGGGCGGAGACCGAGGAGGGGGCCAAGGCGATCGCCCGACCCACGAGGTACGGGCGAGCGCTGCTCACCACGGTGTCGGTGGCGGCCGCGTGCACGGCGCTCGGCCTGGTCGCCGGCTCCGAGATCCGGCGCGAGGTGGGGAGCGTGCACGCCACGGCGCTGATCTGGCTGCTGGGCGCGGCGGTGGCCATCCGGATCCTGGTCAACCAGCTCCGCAGCACCCAGGCCGAGCAGGCCGCGCGTGACGCGCTCGACCAGAAGGAGCTCGCGCTCCTCGAGACCGACAAGGCGCTCGCGCGACTCCAGCGCGCCAACGAGACGCTCCGGGAGTCCGAGGAGCGGCTCCGGCTGGTGTTCGAGGCGGCGGTGGACGGGATCGTCGAGCTCGACGAGCGCGACATGATCGTCCGGGCCAACGAGGCGTTCTGCCAGATGCTCGAGCTCCCGCAGAGCATGGTGGAGGGCCAGCCGTGGACCGCGCTGGCCGCCGTGATCCAGGCGGACGAATCGTTCGGCACGCTGCCCCAGACCGGCCAGGGGACCCTGCTGCGCGAGGGGCAGGCCATCTACCTCGAGGCCCGGACCTCGGACATCCCGGGCGATCCCCCGCGCCGTCTGCTGCTCGTCCGCGACGTGACCGCCGCCCGCGTGGCCGACCAGACGATCCGCTCGCTGTTCAAGTTCCTCCAGGACCGCGATGAGGACCGATCGCGGATCATGCGCCGAACCAACGCGGCGATCGAGGGCGAACGCAACCGGATCGCTCGCGACCTCCACGACGGCCCCGTGCAAGGCGTCTCGGCGGCCTCGCTGTCGCTGGAAGCCGTGCTGCTGATGCTCAAGGCCGGCGAGACGGAGGAGGGCATCGAGGTCCTCACCAAGGTCCGTCAGGAGCTGGCCGAGGAGGCGGACAACCTGCGGCGGCTGATGGCGGGCCTGCGACCTCCGCTGCTCGAGGAGCGGGGTCTGGTCCCGGCGCTCCGCGAGAACCTCGACAAGTTCGGGCGCGAGAACGGCGTGGAGACCGTGTTCAGCACCAACGGCGTGACCAACGTCCCACAGGACCTCGAGACGCTCGCCTACCGCATCGTCCAGGAGGCGCTCTCGAACGCCGGCAAGCACTCCAAGGCCGGCCGCATCGCGGTCACGGTCGAGGCGCTCGGCGGTCAGCTCCGGATCGAGGTGGCGGACGACGGCGCCGGCTTCGACGCGGCGAAGGCGCGCGAGTTCCTCCGACTCGGCCGCGTGGGACTCGCGTCGATGCGCGAGCGGGTTGAGCTCGCGAACGGGACGTTCGTCGTGCATTCGACCCCCGGGAAGGGGACCACCGTGCTGGCCACGCTCCCGCTGGAGTCGGTCCCCGCACCGCGCGAGTTCGCGGTCAACGAGGCCTTCTGAGCGCGCCCGTCTGCGCGGGCGTCGGGGGCGGCGTCGGCGTGGCCGGCGGCGTCGGCGACCCGGTCGGGGTGGGAGATCCGGTGGGCGTGGGGCTCGGCGAGAGGCTCGGCGAGGGGCTCGGGCTCTCCGAGGGCGTGGGGCTCGCGGTCGGCGAGGGCGCCGGGGCCGGCGGGGGCGTGGGCGCGCCCCTCGTGTAGCCGGAGAACGAGGGAACCGGGAAGTCCCGCACCGGGAGGTCCTGGGTGGCGGCCGTCATGAAGTCGTGCCAGATCAGGGCCGGGATGGTCCCCCCGTAGACGGCCGGGAAGCCCTCCACGTCCACCAGCGGGATCTCGCCCTGCGGGTAGCCGACCCACACGCACGCCGCGAGCTGCGGCACGTAGCCGCAGAACCAGGCGTCCACGTACTCCTGCGCGGTGCCGGTCTTCCCGGCGGCGGGGCGACCGATCGCGGCGTTGGTCCCGGTGCCGCCCGAGATCACGCCCTCCAGCGCGTAGGTCACGAGGTCGGCGTCGTTGCGGGCCAGGGCCGGCCTGCCCTTCTGCGAGTTGCGGAACGTGACGTCGCCGCCGGCGTCGGTGACCCGGTGGATCGGCGTGGCCTTGCGGTACACGCCTCGAGCGGCGAGCGTGGCGTAGGCGTTGGTCATCTCGAGCGGGTTCACCGACTGCGTGCCCAGCGTGATCGAGCACACCGGCTGGAGGGGGGAGCGGATCCCCATCCGGTGGGCCACGTCGACGACGTGGTCGGGACCGACCATCGAGACGAGCTGCGCGTACACGGTGTTGACGGAGTAGGCGGTCGCCGTCGCCAGGCTGAACGTCCCGCTCTCCTCGTCGCTGGCGTTGGACAGGGTCCAGGGCCGGCCGTCCGTGTAGCACCTCGTGTCGGGGATCGTGATGCT
>JBHGAT010000330.1:0-2586 GCA_041946645.1 Candidatus Velamenicoccus archaeovorus
GCCGCCGAGCCCCGCCTGGCGGTGCTCACCGGCCGCGGCGACCTCGACCCGGCGCACCCGGCGCTCGAGGCCGGCGCGCTCGTGCTCACCACGGCGCCGGGCGCCTCGCGGCTGGCCCGGCGGCTCCCTCAGGCCTCGAGCGTGCTCGTGCTGGGCGGGGGCCCGAGCATCGACCTCGGCGGTGCCCTGGCCGCGCTCCGGAGCGAGGGCCACGACCTCGTCCTCTCGGAGGGAGGGCCCTCGGTGATCGGCGGTCTGCTCGAGACCGGGCTGCTGGACGAGCTGTTCCTGACGCTCTCCCCCGTCCTGGCCGGCCGGCCCGGTCCGGACCGGCGGCCCGGCGCGATGGACGGCGCCCGGCCGGGGCTGGTCGAAGGCGTGGAGCTGCTGCCTGGCCGCGAGGTCCGGGGGGAGATCGCCAGCATCCGTCGCCACGGGTCCCACCTGTTCCTGCGATACCTGCTGCGCTGATCGCATCCGTCCGTCGGCTCGGGCCGGTGGACGTGCCAGACCGTGGACCGGCCTGTACAGCACCGCCGTAGGCGCCTAAGCTCCCCTCCCGAGATGCCGGAGCCGACCCCCGAGCAGGAGTGGCACGACTTCCTCAGCGGCACCCATCCGCATCTGCACGAGAAGAGCCCGCTCCGGTGGATCCCCTCGAGCCCTCGCTGCAAGCTCTGCTCGGCGCCGTTCGGCGCCCCGGGAGGGCGGCTGCTGCGCCGTTACGGGTTCGGGCCGTGGGAGAAGAACCCGAAGATCTGCTCGCGGTGCTTCCAAGGGCTCTCGATCTGGGCGAAGCGCTGCCCGAGCTCGCTCCAGGACGGCGAGGTCAGCGGGGCCGAGGTCGAGGTGTCGATGCTGTTCGCGGACGTGCGCGGCTCCAGCAAGCTGGCCCGGCAGATGCCGACCAAGGACTTCACCCACCTGATGAACCGGTTCTACCGGGTCTCGCGCGACGTGCTGGTGGAGGCGGACGCGATCGTGGAGAAGTTCGTTGGCGACGAGGTCGTCGGGCTGTTCCTGCCGTTCATGACGGGACCGGAGCACGCGCGCCGGGCCGTGGAGACGGCCGCGGAGCTGCTCCGGGCGACCGGCCACGGGACGGCCGAGGGACCGTGGGCGCCGCTCGGCGCCGGCGTGCACACGGGGACCGCGTTCGTCGGCATCGTCGGGACGGAGGACGCGACCGACTTCACCGCGCTCGGCGACCCCGTCAACATCGCTGCGCACCTGGCATCGGAGGCGGCGATCGGCGAGGTGCTGGTGACCGAGGAGGCGGCGCACGCCGCGGCGATCGACCTCGACGGGCTCGAGCACCGGCACCTGTCGCTCAAGGGCTATCCGGTGGATGCGGTGGTCCTGACGGGGGTGCCGGCGATCGCCGAGACGTCGTCACCCTGACCTCCGGAGGGCCGCCGGGTGGGAGTCGCGAAGGCGATCGGGAGCGCCGTCGGGGTCCGGGACGGCGAGGCCCGTCTGGTCGTCGCCATGGTCGCGCTCTCCTCCACGACCGCCTTCGGACAGGCCATCGGGCAGAGCGCCACCAACGCGCTGTTCTTCGAGCGGATCGGCACCGATGCGCTCCCTCTCATGTACCTGCTCCAGGGCGGCAGCGTGTTCCTCCTCATGCTGGCGCTGGCCGGCGTCTTCGGGCGGGTCGACCGGCGGCGCACCTACCTCGCCGCCCCGGTTGCGCTGGCCGCGCTCGTCCTGGGCGAGTGGGGGGTCCTCCTCACATCGGCCCGGTGGGTCTACCCGGTGCTGTGGCTCACGCTCCCCCTCGCGATCCTGGTCCAGACGGTCTGCGTGTGGGGGACGGCCGGCGCGACCACCGACACCCGCCAGGCCAAGCGGCTGTTCCCGCTGTTCGCGGGCGGGGGCATCCTCGGCTCCGTGCTCGGGGGGCTGCTCACCCAGCCGCTGGTGCGACTCGTGGGGAGCGAAGACCTCGTGCTGGTCTGGGCGGCCACGATCGCGGCCGGCTCCCTGTTCTCCGGCCTGGCCCTGCCGTCGACCGTCGCCGCCCGGCGGGCCCGACGCCGACGGCACGGGCACCCCCGTCCATCCGAGCTTCGGGACCTGGCCGAGGCGTTCGCCTACGTGATGCGCTCGCGCCTGCTCGCCTGGATGACGGTGGCGGCGGTGCTCTTCTCGGTGCTGTTCTACTCGCTGTTCCTGCCGTGGGCCGCGGCCGCCACCGAACGGTACCCGAACGCAGACGACCTCGCCGCGTTCCTCGGGCTGTTCTGGGCGGCGATGACCGGGGTCGCCTTCCTCGTGTCGATCGTCGGCACGAACCGGCTCTTCGCGCGCTACGGCATCAGCGCGATGGTGCTGGTGCTGCCGCTCCTGTACGCCGGGTCCTTCGGCGTGATCGTGGTGAGCTCGACCCTGGTCACCCTGACCGCGGTGCGGTTCGTGGACGGCGTGTGGCTCCAGGGCGTGGCATCGCCCGGATGGGAGACGCTCACGAACGTGGTCCCCGAGTCCCGGCGGGACCAGGTCCGGGCGTTCCTGAACGGGGGGCCGTCCCAGGCCGGCACCGCCATCGCCGGGGTGATCGCGCTGGTCGGCAACCAGGTGCTG
>JBHGAT010000331.1:0-2573 GCA_041946645.1 Candidatus Velamenicoccus archaeovorus
CTGCCGGACACCGGCCGCAACTACCTGTCCAAGCTGTACTCGGACACGTGGCTGCTCCAGTACGGGCTGCTCGAGCGGCCGGAGGTCGTGCGGGTCGAGGAGGTCGTCACCACCAAGGCCACCGACCTGCCCGCGCTCGTCACGGTCGCCGCCCACGACAAGGTCCGCCAGGCGATCGACGTGCTGCAGACCTACGGGATCTCGCAGGCGCCGGTGGTCCGCGAGCCGTCCGTGGACGTCTCGCAGTTCGTCGGCTCGATCCAGGAGCGCGACCTGCTCGACCGGATCTTCCGCGACCCCGACGCCCTCCAGGCCGACGTGGCCGAGATCATGGGCCCGCCGATCCCCATGGTCGAGTTCGACGAGCCGATCGAGGTGGCGTTCGGCGACCTCCAGCGCGAGCCGGCCGTGCTCGTGGCCAAGGCCGGGCAGGTGCTCGGCGTGGTCACCCGCAGCGACCTGCTCGAGTTCCTGGCCCACCGTCGGACCGCCTGACCCGGCGTGCGAGCGCTCGGCATCGACGTCGGGGTGCGGAAGGGGCTCGACCTCGTCCTGCTCGACGGCGACCGGCAGATCCTCGAGTCGCACCGCCGGACCGAGCTCGGCAGCCTGCGCGCGCTCGTCGAGGCCATGGCGCCCGACGTGGTCGCGGTGGACGCCCCGCCCTCGTGGGCGCTGACCGGCCGGTCCCGCCGCACCGAGCGCGAGCTCCGCTGGTTCGGGATCCAATGCTTCAACACCCCGTCGGACACGCGCATGGCGGAGCACCCGTTCTACGAGTGGATGACGGTGGGGTTCGCCACGTTCGAGGCCATCGCGGACCGGTACCCGAGGTACCGCGGCGGCAGCGTGATGGGCACGGCCATCGAGGTGTTCCCGCACGCGTCGGCCGTGGTGCTGGCCGGCACCCTGCCTCCGGTGTCCGTGCCCAAGCCCCGGTGGCGCCGCGCCGTGCTGCACGGGTGCGGCGTGGAGGTCAGCGCGCTGCGGTCGCTCGACCAGGTCGACGCGGCGCTCGCCGCGCTCACCGGGTTGTTCGCGCTGGAGCGCCGGTTCTCGGCGCCGGGCGATCCCAAGGAGGGCACGATCGTGGTGCCGACGGCGACGCTCCCCGCGCACCCGTACCGGCGGGCCGCGACGCCCGACCCCGGGGCCGGACAGCCGCCGCTCCCCGGCCTCGGGGCCTGCGGGTGCGGCGACCCCGCCTGCACCGCCCTGACGGCGCGGGAGTTCGCGCCGGGTCACGATGCGAAGCGCAAGTCCGTGCTGTGGAAGCTGGCCCGCGCGGGCCAGGAGGCCGCCGAGGAGCTGAGGAGACGAGGATGGGAGCTACCGCCGGAGATGCGATGAGGTTCGAGACCCGGGCGATCCACGCCGGCCAGGAGCCGGAGGCCGTGGTCGGCGCCGTGAACGTGCCCATCTACCAGACCTCCACGTACGCGCAGCCGGACGTGGGCAAGCCCAAGCGGTACGACTACGCGCGGGGCGGGAACCCCACGCGGGAGGCGCTGCAGACCGCCCTCGCATCGCTCGAGGGCGGCCGGCACGGCCTCTCGTTCGGCTCGGGCATGGCGGCCGAGGCCACGCTGCTGCTCACGCTCTCGCCGGGCGACCACGTGCTGCTCCCGAACGACGTGTACGGCGGCACCTACCGGCTCCTCGCTCGCGTGCTGTCGCGATGGGGGCTGGACTTCGACGTGGCCGACATGACCGACCTGGAGGCCCTCCGCGCCTCGGTCCGGCCCACGACCAGGGTCGTGTGGGTGGAGACGCCGACGAACCCGCTGATGAAGGTGATCGACATCGCGGCCGTGGCCGAGGTGGCTCATGCGGCCGGCGCGCGGTGCGTGGTGGACAACACGTTCGCCACCCCCTACCTGCAGCGACCGCTCGAGCTCGGCGCCGACGTCGTCGTGCACTCGGTCACCAAGTACGTGGGCGGCCATTCCGATCTGGTCGGCGGGGCCGTGATCACCGGCGACGACGACCTGGCCGACCAGCTCCGGTTCCTGCAGAACGCCGTCGGCGCCGTCCCCGGCCCCATGGATTGCTACCTCGCGCTGCGGGGGCTGAAGAGCCTGGCCGCGCGGATGGAGGCCCATTGCCGCGGCGCGTCGGCGATCGCGAGGTTCCTTGCCGGCCATCCGAAGGTCACGGCGGTCCACTACCCGGGCCTCGAGTCCCACCCCGGCCACGGGATCGCCGGCAAGCAGATGCGCGACTTCGGCGGCATGCTCTCGTTCCAGGTGGGATCGCAGGAGGAGGCCGTCCGGGTCGCCCGCTCGACCAGGCTCTTCTTCCTGGCCGAGTCGCTCGGCGGCGTCGAGTCCCTGATCGAGGTCCCCGGCCCCATGACGCACGCGAGCGTCGCCGGCTCCCCCGTCGAGGTCCCCGGCGACCTGATCCGGCTGTCGGTCGGCATCGAGCACCCGGACGACCTGATCGAGGACCTGCGCCAGGCCCTGGGCTGATCCGCACGTCCGGTGCTCGCGGCGCCACTCGGGCACTGGGGCGACTCCTCGTCTCACCACCGCTGTCCTCGCGCCACGGGCCTACACTCACGACGTGCCGAC
>JBHGAT010000332.1:0-2573 GCA_041946645.1 Candidatus Velamenicoccus archaeovorus
TTGGGCTCGAGCTCCTCGAACGGCGGGGCCTCGCGGTGGATCGGCCACCAGTCGCTCGGCTCCACGTTCCCCGGGTCGGTGTCGAGCGGCTCCCCGAGCACGTTGTACACGTGGCCGAGCACGCCCTCGCCGACCGGTACCCGGATCGGCGCCCCGGTGTTCTCCACGACCGTGCCCCGGATCAGGCCGTCCGTCGGCTTGAGCGCGATGGCCCGCACGGTCGAGTCGCCGATGTGCTGCGCCACCTCGCACGTGATCACCGTGGTGCGGTCCTCGAGCGTCACCTCGACACGCAGGGCGGTGTCGATCTCGGGCAGCTGCCCGGGCGGGAAGGCCACGTCGACGACCGGGCCGATCACCCGGACCACCCGTCCCGACGCCAGCTCGCTCTGTTCCGTCATGGATGTCACGCTCCCGATGTCTGCGCCAGGGCTTCCGCCCCGCCGACGATCTCGCTGATCTCCGTGGTGATCTCGTCCTGCCGAGCCCGGTTGGCCTGCCGCGTGTACACCTTGATGAGCTCCTCGGCGTTGTCGGTCGCCGCCTTCATGGCCCGGCGACGGGCCGCGTTCTCCGAGGCCGCCGACTCCAGGAACGCATGGAAGACCTTGGTGATCACGTACTGGGGCAGGAGGTCGTCGAGGATCTGCTGCGGGGCCGGCTCGAAGAGGTACTCGGGATGGGGCTTGCCGAGCTCGTGCCGGACGACCTCGTGCGGCGCGATCGGCAGGAACCGGTTGGTCGTGGGCCTCAGCGTGAAGGCCGAGCGGAAGTCCGTGTAGGCGGCGTGGAGCTCGTCGATCCGGCGCTCGGCGAAGTCCCGGATCAGGCGCTCCCCCACCGTCTCCGCGGCCGAGTACGGGGGGACCTCGCTGAACCCCGTCCACACCGCCTCCAGGGGAACCCCCCGGAACCGGAAATACGACTGGCCCTTCCGGCCGGTGACGTACAGCGCCGGCTCGAGCCCGCGCCGCTCGACGTCGCGGAGCAGGCCCTCGCCGAGGCGGATCACGTTCGCGCTGAACGCGCCGGCGAGCCCCCGGTCGGAGGTCACCACCAGGATGCCCACCCGGCGCGGCTCCTCGCGGTCCTCGAGCAGGGGGTGGACGAGCGCGCCGGTCTGCCGAGCCACGTCCTCCATCGCACGGGTGAGCAGCTCGGCATAGGGGCGCGCAGCCTCTACCCGCTGCTGGGCCTTCACGATGCGCGAGGCCGCGATGAGCTCCATGGCCCGGGTGATCTTCATCGTCGACTGGACCGAGCGGATCTGCCGACGGACGACGCGGAGCTTGGCCCCCATGGCTTACGGGAGCTGCGCCTCGGTGTCGCCGACGGGGCCGGCCCGGCGCTCGTAGTCCTTGCGCATCTCCTCGCGCGAGGGGGGTGGCCCTCCCGCCTCCTGGTCGGCGGATACCCGCTTCCAGCCCACGTCCTCCTCGCCCCCGCCCCCGTCGGCGGAGCCCGAGGGCACGAAGGACTCACGGAACTCGCCGATGGCTCGCTTGAGGCCGGTCTCCGTCTCCTCGGACAGCGCGCCGGACCCGCGGATCGACCCGAGGATCTCGGGATGGCGGGTCTCGAGGTAGTCGGCCAGACCTTCCACGAAGCGGCGGGCGTCCTCGACGGGCAGGTCGTCCAGATGACCGCCGGTCGCTGCCCAGATGTAGACGACCTGCCGCTCCACCGGCACCGGCTGGTACTGCGGCTGCTTGAGGATCTCGACCACGCGGGCCCCACGGGCCAGCTGCTGCTGCGACGCCCTGTCGAGCTCGGACCCGAACTGCGCGAACGCCTCGAGGGCGCGGTACTGAGCCAGATCCAGACGGAGGCGGCCGGCCACCGACTTCATGGCCTTGATCTGGGCGTTGCCGCCGACCCGGGAGACCGAGATGCCCACGTTGATGGCCGGGCGGACGCCGGCGAAGAACAGGTCGGGCTCCAGGTAGATCTGGCCGTCCGTGATCGAGATCACGTTGGTGGGGATGTACGCCGAGACGTCGTTGCCCTTGGTCTCGATGATCGGCAGGGCCGTGAGCGAGCCGCCGCCCAGCTCGTCGGAGAGCTTGGCCGCCCGCTCCAGCAGCCGCGAGTGCAGGTAGAACACGTCGCCGGGGTAGGCCTCGCGTCCGGGCGGTCGCCGGAGCAGCAGCGAGATCTCTCGGTACGCGACCGCCTGCTTGGACAGATCGTCGTAGATCACCAGGGCGTGGAGCCCCTCGTACATCCAGTGGGCGCCGAGCGCCGCGCCCGAGTACGGGGCGATGTACTGGAAGGGCGCCGGGGATGAGGCCGACGCGTTCACGATCACCGTGTAGTCCATGGCGCCGTACCCGCGGAGGGTCTCCTCGACCTCGCGGACGGTCGAGGACTTCTGGCCGACCGCCACGTAGATGCAGCGCACCTGCTTCTTCGGATCGCCGCTGGCCCAGTTCTCGCGCTGCGCGATGATCGAGTCGATCGCGATGGCCGTCTTGCCCGTCTGGCGGTCGCCGATGATCAGCTCGCGCTGGCCCCGCCCGATCGGCGTCATCGCGTCGATCGCCGTGATGCCGGTCTGCAGCGGCTCCTTCACC
>JBHGAT010000333.1:0-2569 GCA_041946645.1 Candidatus Velamenicoccus archaeovorus
CCGGTGGCGTCGTCGCCGAGGGCCGTGTAGAGGGTGCAGCCGCCGGCCAGCCGGGCCAGCTGCACGGCGGCCACCGCCCCGCCGCCGCCCGGCACCTCCCACCACGCCGTCGGATGCACGATCTCGCCCCGGGCCGGCACGTGATCCACCTTGGCGAACTCCACCCACTCCACGTGGCCGACCACCGCGACGCGCACCCTCGAAGGGTATGCCGCTTGCAGGCCGTATCCTCGCCCCATGAGGGACGAGGTCCGGCTCACGAGGTTCAGCCACGGCGCCGGCTGAGCGTGCAAGCTCGGTCCGAGCGACCTGGCTCAGGTCCTGAGCCGACTCGAGGCCCCGGCGCCGCCGGAGGAGGTGCTGGTCTCCGCGGAGACCGGCGACGACGCCGCCGTCTACCGCCTGCCCGACGGGCGGGCGCTCGTGGCGACGGTGGACTTCTTCACGCCCATCGTCGACGACGCGTACGACTGGGGCCGGATCGCCGCGGCGAACGCGTTCAGCGACGTGTACGCGATGGGAGCCCGGCCCGCGATCGGGCTCAACCTGGTGAGCTGGCCCGTGGACGACCTGCCGCTCGAGCTGCTGGGGCGTGTCCTCCAGGGTGGTCAGGACCTGGCCGGGGAGGCCGGGGTGGTGGTGGTCGGGGGGCACTCGATCACCGATCCCGAGCCGAAGTACGGCATGGTGGCGCTGGGGTTCGCGGACCCGGCGCGGGTCGTCCGCAACTCGACGGCGCCGCCCGGGGCCGAGCTGGTGCTGACCAAGCCACTCGGTCTGGGCATCGCCTCCACGGCGATCAAGCGGGGGAGCGCGGACGAAGCGCAGGTCCGCGGGGCGGTCGACCTCATGACCGCGCTGAACGCGGCTGCCGCCGAGGCCATGCTCGAGGCCGGCGCCGCCGCCGCGACCGACGTGACCGGGTTCGGCCTGCTGGGACACCTGCAGCGGATGCTCGACGCGTCCGGCCTGCAGGCGGTGCTCGACGCCTCGGCCGTGGGGCTGTTGCCCGGGACGCTCGAGCTGGCCCGGGCCGGCGTCGTGCCCTCGGGGACCAAGCGGAACCTGGCCTTCGTCCGTCCGTTCCTGGATCCGGGGGAGCTCACCGAGCCCGAGCTGCTCGTGCTGGCCGATGCCCAGACCTCGGGCGGGCTGCTGATCGTCGCGCCGGACGGCGACCGGATGGAGCGGGCCCTGCGCGAGCGGGACGTCCCGGCCATGCGGATCGGTCGCACCGAGCCCGGCGAGCCCGGCCGGATCGCCGTCCGCTCACGGGTCGGGGGAATAGCACCGCGCTGATAGAGTTAGGTGCAAGTGCGATGACGGTCGAGCTGGACGGCGTCTTCTTCAAGGAGATCGTGGAGCAGGGACTCCGCGAGTTCCCCAACGAGTGCTGTGGGCTGGTGGCGGCCGCCGGCGGCGTGCCGGTGAAGGTCTTCACCATGAAGAACCTCGATGCCAGCCCGGTCTCGTACCGGCTCGACCCCACCGAGCAGCTCCGCGTGTTCGAGCGGATGGACGCCGAGGGCTGGGACCTGTGGGCGATCTACCATTCCCACACGCACTCCGAGGCCTATCCCTCCGAGACCGACCGCAAGCTGGCCTTCTACCCCGAGGCCCGATACCTGGTGCTCTCGCTGCAGGACCGCGAGCAGCCGGTCCTGCGGGCGTTCCGCATCCTGGACGGGTCCATCACCGAGGAGGAGCTGACCATCACGTGAACGCCCCGTTCACCGAGGAGCAGGTCCGACGCTACTCCCGCCACATCATCCTCCCGGGGATCGGCGGGGAGGGGCAGCGCAAGCTGCTCGACGCCAAGGTCCTGTGCATCGGCGCCGGCGGTCTGGGGTCCCCGGTCGCGATGTACCTCGCGGCCGCGGGGGTCGGAACGCTCGGCATCCTGGACTTCGACACCGTCGACGAGTCCAACCTGCAGCGTCAGATCCTGCACGCGACGGACGACGTGGGCCGCGCCAAGGTGGCCAGCGCGGTCGACACGATCCGGGGACTGAACCCCACGATCGAGGTCGTCCCGTACGACACGATCCTGTCGTCGGCCAACGCGCTCGAGATCCTCGAGCCCTGGGACATCGTGATCGACGGCACGGACAACTTCCCGGTGCGGTACCTCGTGAACGACGCCACCCAGATGCTCGGCACGCCGCTCGTCTACGGCTCGATCTACCAGTTCGACGGGCAGGCCACGGTGTTCATGCCGGGGCAGGAGGCGCCCTGCTACCGGTGCCTGTTCCCCCAGCCGCCGCCGCCCGGCACCGTCCCGTCGTGCGCCGAGGGTGGTGTCTTCGGCGTGCTGCCCGGGATCGTCGGCTGCATCCAGGCCACCGAGGCCATCAAGCTCATCACCGGCCTCGGCGACCCGCTGGTCGGCCGGCTGCTGATCTTCGACGCGCTGGCCATGGAGTTCACCACGGTCAACGTCCGGTGGGACGCCGACTGCCCCGTCTGCGGCAAGGAGCCCACCATCACCGAGCTGATCGACTACGAGGCCTTCTGCGGGTTGGCCCCGGGCCAGACCCCGCCGGAGGCCGAGCACGGCGTGACGACGCAC
>JBHGAT010000334.1:0-2560 GCA_041946645.1 Candidatus Velamenicoccus archaeovorus
GAGGTCGGCCGGAGGATCCCCGCCACGATCTTCAGCAGCGTGGTCTTGCCCGAGCCGTTGTGGCCGATCAGGCCGAGCGTCGAGCCCTCGGCGATGTCGAACGTGACGTCGCGGAGGGCCCAGAAGTCCTCGGCCCGCGAGCGCGAGGTCAGCACGCGCTGCTTGATCGAGGTCGGCCGTTCCCGGAACAGCCGGAACTTCTTGGAGACGTGCTCGACCTCGATCGCCGCGGTCACAGCTCCTCCGCGAAGTCCCCGGACAGATGGAAGAACGTGCCCCAGGTGAGACGGAGCAGGACGGCCGAGCCGACCAGCACGGCGGCCGTCACGATGGCCGTCCACGGCATGCTCACCTCGGCCAGCACGTGCACGGGCGCGCCGTCCGAGATCGGCGACACGAACGCGTAGAGCGAGCGCTGCAGCGCGAGCAGGATCGGCGTCAACGGGTTCACGAAGTACAGGTCGAACAGCGAGATCCCCAGGATCGCCCGGTGCGCGAGCTCGTCCTGGACCAGCCAGCTCGCGTAGACGATCGGCGTGGCCCAGAACCACACCAGCAGACCCACGTTCAGCAGGTGCTGGACGTCGCGGTACCGGACGTTCAGCGCTGCCATCCAGAAGGTCATGGCCACCGTGAAGGCCAGCAGGGCCGCGAACCCCAGCGGGAACAGCGCGAGCTCGGGGACGTGCAGGCCGTACCCGCTCACCAGGATGAACAGCAGCAGCACGGTCAGCTGGAGCACGTAGTCGACCAGCGCCACGCCGACCGACGCGAGCGGGAGGATCTCGCGGGGGAAGGCCACCTTCTTGACCAGGTTCGCGTTGTCCACCACCGAGCGGGCGCCGGTGAGCAGCGAGACCGAGAACAGGTTCCAGCCGAGCAGCCCCGAGAGCAGGTAGATCGGGTAGTGCGGGAGCCCGCTGCCCAGCACGATCGACACGAACGTGAACACCGCCAGGAACACCAGCGGGTTCAGCAGCGACCAGATCGCCCCCAGGACCGAGTGCGCGTACTTGACCTTGAGCTCCTTGCGCACCAGGTTCATCAGGATCTCGCGGTGGGCCAGGACGTCGCGGATGCGCTCGGTCACGCGGAGCCGCGGGGGCTCCGACGTGCGGACGGCGACGGCGCCCGAAGCCATGGCTCCTCTCATCCGGTCGGGGTGGACATCGGGGGTTCCGGCCAAGTCTACCCGTGGCCCTGGGCCGATCCGCCCAGGTCGGCCGGCGTGTCCGTGAAGGTCCGATGGAGACGCTCGGCGCGCTCGCGGAGCGCCCGGAGGCTCGGCGCGGCGTACCCGCGGCGGAGCCGCCCGCGCCGGTCCTGCGCGGCGTCGCCGGCCGTGTCGTCGGGGGCCCGGGTCCGGCCGACCAGCGGGAGGCCGGGGCCGGACCGGCCCTCCCAGTACGCGCCCATCGCGGCCTCGGCGGCCCGAGCCTCGTCGGCTCCGGGCGGTCGCAGCGAGAGCCCGAAGCGCGCGTTCAGCCGCTCGACCACGTCCGGCAGGGCATCGGGGATCTCGTCCGATCGCGCGACCACGAACGAGCTGCGGTGCGGCAGCAGCGGCCCGTAGAACCGGAGCCAGCCCCGGAGGGCCTGCCGGAGCGAGAGCGCGGGCTTGGTCAGCACCAGCTCGACCGCCGCCTCGGCCGGCGCGCGGATCAGGACGAGCACGGGCAGGCCGCGCCGCACCGCCTCGAGCACGTGGGCCGGCGCGTGGATGTGGTGCGCGATCCGGACGCCGCCGGGCTGCGCGGCGGCGATCAGGGCCACGGCCAGCGTGTTCGAGGAGCGGGGGTAGCCCTCGACGACCAGCTGGGTGCGCCCGTCGAGGGGCTCGCCGTGGCCGAGCAGCCGGGCGGCGGGGAGCGCCACCCGCGGCCACCGCCCCGCGATCGTGCCGGCCTCGTACACGGCCCCCGCCGCGACGCGCCGGGCCGCGGCGATCGCGCCGGCGGCCGGGCCGCTCGACGGGCCCCCGCCGGAAGCGACCTCAGGCGCCGGCGGCATCGGCGAACGCCTCGTGGACGCGCCGGGCGCGGGCGCGCAGCCTCGCGGTGGCCGGCGAGCGGTACGCGGCGCGGAGCGCCTCCTTGCGCTCGCGGCGCCACGCCGACGGGCGGGCCACCTCGCGCTCGAGGGCCTCGCCCTCGGGCAGGCGCTTGCGGTAGTCGGCCTCGATCGCCTCGAACACGCGCCGCACGCTCTCCTCCGTGTGCTCGAACCGCGCGAAGCTCGTCCCGAACCGCTCGTTCACGCGGTCGATCACGCTGCCGAGATCCTCGGTCACCTGCTCGAACGTGCCCACCACGAACCCCGCCCGGTGCGGCAGCAGCGGCTCGTAGAACCGGAGGTAACCGCGGAGGGCCGTGGCGGGGCCGAGGTCCGGGTTGCGGATCATGAACGACAGGACCGTGTCCTCGGGCTCGCGGGCCACGGCGACGGCCGGGAGGCGGCGGCGGACGCCCTCGATGATCTGCGCCGGCGCGTGCACGTGGCAGGCGATCCGCACGCTCCCGCCCTGCGCGAGGTCGAACGCCGCGACGGCGAACGACGTGCC
>JBHGAT010000335.1:0-2551 GCA_041946645.1 Candidatus Velamenicoccus archaeovorus
TCGGTGTACCGGGGCCGGGTGGGGGAGCGGGTGGCCTCGGAGCTCGTGAACGGCGTGGACGACGCGACGGTCCCCAACGCCTGGGGCTCGTTCTCGTTCGACGACGAGGGCGCGCCCGCGCAGCGCACGGTCCTGTTCGAGGACGGGGTGCTCCGGGGCTGGCTGTACGACCGGCTCCGCGCGGACAAGGACGGCGTGCCGTCCAGCGGGAACGGCCGGCGGCAGTCCTACGCGCATCCCCCGATCCCGCGGATGACCAACACGTACATCCTGAACGGCGCGGCGAAGGCGGACGACGTCCTCGCCTCCACCGAGCGCGGCGTGTACGTCACGGCCCTGGGCGGGGGGCAGACCAACCCGGCCACGGGCGACTTCGTGTTCGGGTGCTCGGAGGCGTTCCTGATCGAGGGTGGGACCGTCGGCGCGCCGGTCCGCGGGGCCAACCTGATCGGCCGGGCCATCGACGTGATGTCCTCGGTGGACGCCGTGGCCGACGACTTCGACACGTGGGAGGGCGTCTGCGGCAAGGACGGGCAGGGCGTGCCGGTCGGCAGCGGCTCGCCCACGCTGCGGATCGCGCGGATCACGGTCGGAGGCACCGGTGCCTGATCTGGCCGAGCTCTGCGCCGCCGCGGTCGAGGCGGCCGAGGCCTCCGAGGCGGTCGAGGCCTACGCGGAGGAGTCCCGCCGGACGGAGGTCACGGCGCACCGGCACGAGGTCGAGGGCCTGACGTTCGCGGAGTCCCGGGGGCTCGGCGTCCGGGTGATCGTCGACGGCCGGCTCGGGTACGCCTACGCGGCCGACCCCACGCTCGACGAGGCCCGCGCGACCGTCGCCCGGGCTCGGGAGAACGCGGCGTTCGCCACGCCCGATCCCCACAACCGGATCCCCCGGGCGGTGCCGGCCGAGCCGCTCGAGGGGCTGTTCCGGGAAGATCAGGCCGCGCTGGCCACCGACCGCAAGGTCGCGCTCGCGCTCGAGCTCGAGCGGGCGTCCACCTCCGCAGACCCGCGCGTGCGCAAGGTGGAGCAGACCGAGATCGGGGACGCCGTCTCCCGGGTCGCGCTCGCCTCGACCGAGGGGCTCGCCGCCGAGTACGCGAGGACGGACTGCTGGGCGGTGGCGGTGGTCCTGGCCGAGGACGGCGACGAGACGCAGACCGGGTGGTCCTTCCGCGTGGGGCACGAGGTGGACGAGCTCGACCGGGACGGGGTGGCGGCCGAGGCCGTGCGGCGCGCCGTCCGGTTGCTCGGGGCCACCAAGCCGCCCTCGGCGCGGGTCCCCGTCCTGCTCGATCCCTTCGCCGGCTCCTCGTTCCTGGGCGTGCTGGCCGGAGCGCTCTCGGCCGAGTCCGTGCAGAAGCAGCGATCGCTGTTCGCGGGGCTCGTCGGGCAGGAGGTGGGGTCGGAGGCCGTCACGCTGGTCGACGACGGGCGCCTGCTCCAGGGACCGGCGGCGGCGCCCTTCGACGACGAGGGCGTGCCGACCGGCCGGACCGAGCTGATCGCCCGCGGCACGCTGAGGGGGTTCCTCCACAACACCTACACCGCACGGCGCGGAGGGACCGCGTCCACCGGCAACGCGCACCGTGCCGGGTACCGCTCGGTGCCCGGCGTCGGGACGTCCAACTTCTACGTCGAGGCCGGGACCGCCGGGGTGGACGAGCTCCTCGCCCGCGCCGAGGGCGGCGTGCTGATCCAGGACGTCTCGGGCGTGCACTCGGGCGCCAACCCGATCAGCGGCGAGTTCTCGGTCGGGGCGACCGGGCTCCGCATCTCGGGCGGGGCGCCCGGCGAGCCGCTGCGCGAGATGACGATCGCCTCGACGATCCCCGAGATGCTGAAGGGCGTGGTCGCCGTGGGGGACGACCTGCGCTTCTTCACGTCGGTCGGCGTGCCCACGATCCTGATCGGCGAGATGACCGTCGCCGGCGTCTGAGCCCGGACGCCTACAGCCCGGAGGCCGGCCGCACCCCGGCCACGATGATGCCGAACACGATCAGGGCCACGGTGACCCGGTACCAGAGGAACACCATGAAGTCGTGCCGGCGCAGGTAGGACAGCAGGAACCAGATCACCAGGAAGCCGCTCACCGCCGCCGAGAGCATGCCCCAGACGAAGGGTCCGCCCATACCCGGCGGGATCCCGTCGCGGACGAGCTCGACGCCCTTGAACAACCCGGCGCCGGCGATGATCGGCAGCGAGAGCAGGAACGAGAAGCGCGCCGCCGGCTCGCGATCTAGGCCCACGGCTCGGGCCGCGGTGATGGTCACACCCGAGCGTGACACGCCGGGCTGGAGGGCCACCGCCTGCGCGATGCCCACGATGATGCCGTCGCGCACCCCCACGCCCGTGATGGACCGCCCCCGAGACGCGATCCGGTCCACGACCACCAGGACGACACCGAACACGATCAGCATCGTGGCGATCAGCCAGGGCTGGCCGAGGCGCTCCTCGATCACGTCGCTCAGGGTGGCGCCGACCACGGCGCCGGGGATCGTGCCGATCACGAGCGCCCAGGCCAGCCGCTCGTCGGCCCGCCGGATCCTCC
>JBHGAT010000336.1:0-2547 GCA_041946645.1 Candidatus Velamenicoccus archaeovorus
CACGCGCTCGGGGCGGAGCGGCACGAACGACAGGTCCTTGCCGGCGGCCCAACGGCTGAACTCGGAGCTCCGGGGCGTCCGCATCTCGGCGACGAACCTCGACCAGTCCCACGGGTGGCCCTCGAACGAGGTGACCAGGGGCTGGAGCTGCTCGAAGAGCTTGCGGCGCTGGGCCATCGGGAGGGCCCCTACCACGCCGACGTTCTGGAGGTCGCCCTTCGCGTCGTACAGGCCGAGCAGGAGCGATCCGATCGCCTGCCCGTCGGTCTTGTGCACGCGGTAGCCGCCCACCACGCAGTCGGCCGTCCGCACGTGCTTGATCTTGAACATGACCCGCTTGTCGGGCTGATAGGTGAGGTCGAGCGGCTTGGCGATCACGCCGTCGAGTCCGGCGCCCTCGAACCGCTCGAACCACCCCTCGGCCACCTCGGGGTCCGTCGTCGCCGGGGTGAGGTGGATCGGCGATCTGGCGCCGGCGAGCGCCCCCTCCAGGGCCCCGCGCCGCTCCCCGAACGGCGCCTCCATCAGGCTCCGGTCGCCCAGCGCCAGGAGGTCGAAGGCCACGAGGTGCGCCGGCGTCCGGGCGGCGAGCAGCTTCACCCGGCTCGCCGCGGGGTGGAGCCGTAGCTGCAGCGTCTCGAACTCGAGCCGCCGCCCATCCGCGTCGGGCACGACGATCTCGCCGTCCACCACGCAGCGCTCGGGCAGGTTGGCCCGTGCCGCCTCGACCAGCTCGGGGAAGTAGCGGGCCATCGGACGCTCGTTGCGGCTGCCGATCTCGATCTCGTCCCCATCCCGGAACACGATCGAGCGGAACCCGTCCCACTTGGGCTCGTACAGGTAGTCACCCCGGGGGATCTCAGGCACCGGCTTGGCGAGCATGGGGGAGACGGGCGGCATCACCGGCAAGCGCATGCCGGTATCTTGCCGGAACCGGGGGGAGGACGTTCGGACGGCGCGACCGATGAGTCCGAGCCCCCGGCCCGGTCGGAACCTTCGGACCCGCGCCCGCGGGGGGAGGGAGCGCACGATGGCCGAGCTGATCTACGCAGCGATCACGTCGCTCGACGGCTACATCGCCGACGAGCGGGGGGACTTCGACTGGGCGGTGCCGGACGACGAGGTCCACGCGTTCGTCAACGACCTCACGGCGGGGATCGGCACGCACCTCTACGGGCGCCGGATGTACGAGACGATGGTCTACTGGGAGACCGCCCACACGCTGCCGGATCCGTCGCCGGTCGTCCGCGACTACACGAGGATCTGGCAGGCGGCCGACAAGGTCGTGTACTCGGGGACGCTCGAGACGGTCTCGAGCGCCCGGACGCGGCTGGAGCGGCGGTTCGACCCCGCCGCGGTCCGCCGGATGAAGGACGAGGCCGAGCGGGACCTCAGCATCGGCGGCGCCGAGCTCGCGGCCGAGGCCTTCCGGGCCGGCCTGGTCGACCGGATCCACCTGTTCCTCCACCCCGTGGTGATCGGCGCCGGGCGCCGGTCACTGCCCGAGCACGGGCGGCTCGACCTGGAGCTCCTCGAGGAACGGCGGTTCGCGAGCGGCGTCGTCCACGTCCACTACCGCGTGCGGACGTGAGACCCCGTCAGGGTCCTCCCGGGTCAGGCGGTCTCCCACAGACCGAGCACGTTGCCCTCGCTGTCCTTGAAGTAGGCGAAGGCGCCCATCCCGGGGATCTCGGTGCAGGGCCGGACCGTGCCGCCGCCCTCGGCCTCGACCCGCTTCAGCGCCTCGTCGATCGCGCCGACCTGGATCGTGATCACCGGCGCCGGCGTCGCGTCCGTCCGCCGCATGATCCCGCCGTTGACCGCGCCGGGCTCGAGCGGCACCTGCGTCTGCTGGTCGATCGCGGTGGTCATCGCGATCGTGTAGTCCATCTCCTCCAGCGTCTGCACCCCCCAGCCGAACACCGACGCGTAGAATCCCTTGGCCCGCTCCAGATCGTCGACGGGGATCTCGAAGTGCACCACCTTGTCCATGACCGACGCCTCCTCCTCCGCCCGATGGAGACGCGAGCATATCCCCATCGTTCCCTGCTAGCGTCTGCCGCATGACCTCGACCCTGGACGACGCCTTCGGCCACCACGTGTGGGCCACGCTGACGCTGATCGACGCGTGTTCGTCGCTGAGCTCGGGCCAGCTGCAGACCTCGGTTCCCGGCACGTACGGCTCGATCCTCGACACGATGCGGCACCTGGTCGGGGCCGACGCCTCGTACCTGTTCGTGACCAGCGGCGGCAGGACCGAGCGGATCGACGAGGACGCGATGGACCTGGCCGAGCTCCGCACGGTGATGGAGCGGCACGGCGAGGGGTGGCGCTCGGTGCTCGCCCAGGGCCAGGACCCGGAGACGGTCCTCGTGCGCCGCCGCGACGACGGCTCGCAGACCCACGCGCCGCTCGGCATCCGGCTGGCCCGGGCGCTCCATCACGGGACCGACCATCGGAGCCAGATCTGCACCGCGCTCACCATGCTCGGCGTCGAGCCGCCGCCCATCGACGTCTGGGACTTCGCCGAGACGCAGGGCCGTCTCA
>JBHGAT010000337.1:0-2542 GCA_041946645.1 Candidatus Velamenicoccus archaeovorus
CGCCATGGAGGTGCTGCGGGCGGTCCGCGAGCGAGGGCGGGAGAAGGAGATCGCGTCCCGCGTCTGGCTCGTGGGCCGGGTGCTCGACCCCGAGCTCGCCGGAGGGACCGAGGAGGTGGAGCGCGCGGGCAAGGTGCTGGCGTCGCTCCACGCGGAGCAGACGCTGCGCGAGCCCGACCTCGTCCCGAGGAGGTGAGTCGGTGGACTTCGACCTGAGCGAGGAGCAGCGCGGGTTCCGCGACGCGGTGCGCGAGTTCGCGGAGGAGGTGATCGCGCCGCAGGCCGCCGGGTTCGACGAGCGCGAGGAGTTCCCGCTCGAGCTGGTCCGGCGCCTCGGCGAGCTGGGGCTGTTCGGCCTCCCGTTCCCCGAGCGCTACGGCGGCCTGGACGGGGACTTCGTCACCTTCTGCCTCTGCCTGGAGGAGATCGCGCGGTTCGACTCGTCGCTGGCCGTGACCCTGGAGGCCGCCGTGGGCCTGGGGGCGAACCCGATCCACCGGTTCGGCACCGAGGAGCAGAAGGAGCGGTGGCTCGCGCCGATGTGCCGGGGTGAGGTGCTCGGCGCGTTCGGACTCACCGAGCCCGGCGGCGGCTCGGACGCGCAGGCGATCAGGACCATCGCGCGCGAGGACGGCGACGCCTGGGTGATCGACGGCTCGAAGTCGTTCATCACCAACTCGGGGACGCCGCTCTCGAAGGTCTGCACGGTCGCGGCGCGCACCGGTCCGGACGAGATCTCGACGATCCTGGTGCCGACCGACACGCCCGGCTTCACCGTGGGACCGCCGTACCGGAAGATCGGCTGGCACGCCAGCGACACGCACGAGCTCTCGTTCTCGGCGTGCCGTGTGCCGCGGGCGAACCTGCTCGGCGAGCGCGGCCGCGGGTACGCGCACTTCCTCGAGGTCCTCGACGACGGGCGGATCGCGATCGCCGCGATGTCGGTGGGCCTGGCGCGGGGGTGCCTCGAGGAGAGCGTGAGGTACGCGACGGAGCGCGAGGCGTTCGGCCGGCCGATCGGTGCGTTCCAGGCGCTCCAGTTCAAGATGGCCGACATGAAGGTGGCCGTCGAGACGGCGCGGCTCGCGTACCTGAAGGCAGCCTGGCTGAAGGACCGGGGACGTCCGTACAAGGCCGAGGCCGCGATGGCCAAGCTCTATGCGAGCGAGACCGCCGTCACGTGCGCGCGCGAGGCCGTGCAGGTCCACGGCGGCTATGGGTACGTCGAGGAGTTCCCGGTCGCTCGCTTCTACCGCGATGCCAAGGTGCTCGAGATCGGCGAGGGCACCAGCGAGATCCAGCGGCTCATCATCGCCCGGGATCTGGGGCTGCCGGGCACCGAGCTGCGAGCCTCGCGCCTCAAGGCCGCGGACGCTCCGGCCGACGGAGATGATTGAACCGGGGCGTCGGCCGGCGCAGGCTGCACGTGGGCGGCGGTTGACATCCTCTGGAGGCGTTCGGTAGGAAGGGTCTCCCCATGGCCCACGATCGGGAACGGATGGGCGGCGCGTGGCGCCGCACGGTCCTGCTCGTCTGCACACTGATGGTGCTGTGCACCCTGTCACCGGGTGCCGGCGCGGACCCCAAGCAGGACCTGCAGCAGGCCAAGTCGCGACTGGCCCAGATCAAGCGCGAGATCACCCGACAGCAGTCGGTGCTCGACCGACTGTCCGCGCAAGCGGCGGCGCTGGCGCAGCGGCGGGACGAGGCCCAGGCGAAGTGGGAGTACATCACCGCGCAGCTGCAGGACACCCGGGCCGAGCTGGCCGAGGCCACGCAGCGGTTCCAGGAGGTCGAGACGCAGCTCAACACCCGGGCTCGCGAGACGTACATGCAGGGTCCGGCCAGCCCGCTCGAGTTCCTGCTCGGCGCGACGTCGTTCACCGACCTGTCCGACCGGATGGAGTTCGTCGGCGCCGTCCAGCAGACGGACGCCGACCTGGCCAACCAGGTCCAGAACCTCCGGAACGAGCTCACCGCGCAGCAACGAGAGCAGGAGCGCCTGCAGGCCAGGCAGGCCGAGGTGCTCCGACAGCTGGAGGCCGACCAGGCGCAGCTCGACGCGCAGTTCACGCAGCAGAAGGCCATCTACGACGACATCCAGGCCAAGGAGGCGGAGGCCGAGCGGCTCGTGAGCAAGGCCACCCGCGCGTACAAGGCGTGGCTCCGCTCGCTCAGCGCGCCGGTCGACATCGCGGGGAACCCGCTGCACGTCTGCCCGGTGGATCAGCCCCGCGCGGTCTTCGACGGGTTCGGTGCGCCGCGGTACGCCGGCGGCTACCACCCGCACGCCGGCAACGACATCCTGGCCCCGTACGGCACCCCGATCCGCGCGCCGTTCGACGGCTACGCGTACACGTCGAACAACACGCTGGGCGGGCTCGCCGTGATCGTCCGCGGCTCGCAGGGCTACGTGTACAACGCGCACCTGTCGAGCTTCGGGGCGCTCGGCAGCGTGCGGGCCGGCGAGGTGATCGGCTACGTCGGCAGCACCGGCGACGCCGGGACGACCAACCACGACCACTTCGAGTGGCACCCGAAC
>JBHGAT010000338.1:0-2542 GCA_041946645.1 Candidatus Velamenicoccus archaeovorus
TCGACCGCCTGGGGCCCGACGCCGGCGTCCTCCAGGGCGCGCCCGATCGCGAGCGCGGCTCCCGACCCCTTGGGGTCCGGCGCGGTGATGTGGTAGGCGTCATCCGAGGCCCCGTAGCCCACGACGCGGGCGTAGACGCGCGCACCCCGAGCCGCCGCCGCTCCCTCCGACTCCAGGACCAGGGCGCACGCGCCCTCGGACAGCACGAACCCGTCGCGGTCGGCATCGAATGGACGGCTCGCCGTCTCCGGGTCGGGGTTCTTGGTGAGCGCGGTCATCTGGGCGAACGCGGCGATCGTGAGGGGGAGGGTGGCGGCCTCCGAGCCGCCGACCACGGCCACGTCGGCCAGGCCGTCGCGGATCATCCGGTAGCCCTCGCCGACGGCGTTCGCGCCCGACGCGCAGGCCGAGACGGTGCAGAAGTTCGGCCCGGTGAAGCCGAACCGCATCGCGATGTGTCCGGCCGCGGCGTTGGCCATGAGGGCCGGCACCATGAACGGGCTGACCCGCCCCGGCCCCTTCTCCAGCAGCACCGAGTGCTGGTTGAGGAGCCACTCGATCCCCCCGATCCCGGTGGCGAAGATCACGGCCACGCGCTCGCCCGGTGCCTCCGGCCGGCCGGCGTCCTCCCAGGCCAGGTCGGCCGAGGCGATGGCGAAGTGGCTGAACCGATCGGTCCGGCGGGTCTCCTTGGCGTCGAGCCACCTCGTGGGGTCGAACGCGTCGACCTCGCCGGCCAGCTTCACCGGAAGGTCGGACGCATCGAACCTCTCGATCGGCCGGATGCCGTTCCGCCCGCTGGTGGCTCCGGCCCAGAAGGCGTCGACGCCGATCCCGATCGGCGTGACCGGCCCGATGCCGGTGACGACGACGCCGCGCCTAGCCGACACCGAGCTTCGAGGCGACGAGCTCGACGGCCTGCCCCACGGTCTTGACCCCGTCCATCTCCTCCTCGGGGATCTCGATGTTCCACTCCTCCTCGAGCGCCAGGACGGCCTCGACCAGGTCCAGGGAGTCCGCGTTCAGGTCCTCGGCGAACCGGGCGTCGGGGACGACCTGGACCTCGTCCACCGCCAGCTGCTCCGCCAGGACCTTGCGAACCCGGGCTTCGATCTCCGCCTTGTCCATCCGTTCCTTCCTCCTGTTCCTCGCCTGCTCCGCGACGCGCCAACTCTAGGGGGTGAGGGACGTTGCGACTACGCGGTCAGCCCGCCGTCGACCGGGATGGCCGCCCCGTTCACGAAGGACGCCTGGTCCGACATCAGGAACCGCACCACCGCGGCGACCTCCTCCAGGTGGGCGGTCCGCCCCACCGGCGTCTGGTCGAGGTAGGCGGCGCGGGCGTCACCGGACAGGTGCGACGTCATCTCCGTGTCCACCAGTCCCGGGCACACCGCGTTCACCGTGATCCCCTTGCTCCCGACCTCCCGCGCGAGGGACCGGGTCATGCCGACGAGGGCGGTCTTGGAGGCCGCGTACGCGGTTTGCCCGGCGTTGCCCCGCATCGCGATCACCGAGGACATGTTGACGATGCGTCCCCACCGGGCCCGGAGCATCGTGCGGAGGGCGGCCTGGGTGCACAGGAACGCGCCGCGGACGTTGGTGTCGAGCGTCCGATCGAACATCTCCATCGGGTACTTCAGCATCAGCCCGTCGCGCGAGAACCCGGCGTTGTTCACGAGCCCCGTCACCGGGCCCAGCGACTCGGACACCTGCCGGAACGCGTCGGTCACCGACGCCTCGTCCAGCGTGTCGAGGCGAACGATGCCGGCGGTTCCCCCGGCACGCTCGATGGCTTCGAGCGCCTCCTTGGCGTCGATGTCGCTGGTGCGGTACCCGACGGCCACCGACCAGCCGTCCGTGGCGAGGGCCTCAGCGCAGGCGCGACCGATCCCGCGCGAGCCGCCGGTGACGACGGCGACCTTCACGAGGTCGGTTCCGGCGCGGTCCATCGGATCAGGTTCGCCCCCCAAGCCAGGCCGGCGCCGAACGAGGTGATCAGCACCAGCGCGTCCCGACGGATCCGGCCGGCCCGCCACGCCCGGTCGAGCGCGATCGGGATGGAGGCGGCCGACGTGTTGCCGACCTCGGCCACGTCCACCACGGAGCGGTCGCCGTCGATCCCCAGTCGCTCGGCCACCGCCACCATGATGCGGGCGTTGGCCTGGTGCGGGATCAGCAGATCGACGTCGTCCGGCGTGTGACCCGACTTCTCCAGCAGCTGCCGGCAGGCATTGGCCATCTCCACCACGGCGCGCTTGAAGACCTCGCGACCCGACGGCATCCGGATGGCGTGCTGGCGGGCGGCCACCGTCTCGGGCGAGGCCGGCCGGGCCGAGCCGCCCGCGGGGATCAGCAGGATCTCGGCGGCGCCCCCGTCGGCGCCGAGCACCGATCCGACGATCCCCGGGCGCTCCGAAGGGCGCAGCACGGCGGCCCCCGCCCCGTCCCCGAACAGCACGCAGGTGCTCCGGTCCGAGAGGTCGAGCACGCGAGAGAGCACCTCCGCGCCCATCACCACGACCGTGTCGGCGGCCCCGGA
>JBHGAT010000339.1:0-5135 GCA_041946645.1 Candidatus Velamenicoccus archaeovorus
CCGGGTTCACGTGGGCCCAGCCCTGGAGCCACGAGGGGAAGGTGTCCACGGGCACGAACGCCCCGCTGGCGAAGACGAACGGGAACACGACCGTGAACATGGCCGCCTGGACGGCCTCCACGCTCTTCAAGGACAGGCCGGCGAACGCGGCGAGCCACGTGAACGCGTACCCCACCGACACCGCGCCGACGAACGCCAGCACCGCCTCGGCGACGCCCTCGTGGAACCGGAAGCCGACCAGGTAGGCCACGAGCAGCATCAGCACGACCTGCACCACGATGGCGAACGTGTCGGCCAGCGTCCGCCCGGCCAGGACGGCCGAGCGGGCCATGGGCAGCGACTTGAACCGGTCCACCAGGCCCTTCTGGAGGTCCTCCGCCAGGCCCACCCCGGTCTGCAGGGCGCTGAAGATGGCCGTCTGGACGAAGATCCCCGGCATCAGGAAGTCCACGTAGGGGATCGACGCCGGCAGGTTGGCCTTCATCGCGCCGCCGAACACGTAGACGAAGAGCAGCACGAACATGACCGGCTGGATCGTGGAGAACACCAGCAGGTCGGGCTTGCGGACGTACGTCAGCAGGTTCCGCTTGGTCAGCGTAAGGGCATCGCTCACCGCGAACCGCAGCCGGCGACCGAGCGGCGTGGTCGTGCTCGCGGTGGTGGTCACGGTGGCGCTCATCGTCCGCTCCGTGCGCGGCGTCGCCCGCCCGCCTCGACGGGCTGGCCGTCCTCCGCCCGGTCCTCGGCGACGTGCCCGGTCAGAGCGAGGAACACGTCGTCGAGCGTCGGCCGCCGCAGCCCGATGTCGGCCAGACGGATCCCCTCGGCGTCGAGCCGGCGGACGGCCTCGGTGAGGATCCCCGGCCCGTCCGTGCCGACCGGCACGGTGATCTCGCCGGTGTTGTTGTCCACCTGGCCACCGCCGGGCCCCAGCCCGAGCACGACCCCGGCGGCCTGGGCCGTCTTCGCGCGATCCGAGACCCGCAGGGCCAGGACCTCGCCGCCCACGCGGGTCTTGAGGTCGTCCGCCGTCCCCTGGGCGATCGTCCGGCCGCCGTCGATCACGACGATCCCGTCGGCCAGCCGGTCGGCCTCCTCCAGGTA
This sequence comes from Candidatus Velamenicoccus archaeovorus, assembly GCA_041946645.1. Lineage (GTDB taxonomy): Bacteria > Actinomycetota > UBA4738 > UBA4738 > HRBIN12 > DASQQQ01. The sequence goes on from JBHGAT010000339.1 coordinate 1,105, forward strand.
CTGGGTCGTGAGCAGGAGCGTGGTGCCGTCGTGGACCAGCTCCCGGATCACGTCCCACATGCCGATGCGGCTCCGCGGGTCCAGGCCGGTGGTCGGCTCGTCCAGGAACAGGACCTGTGGGCGGCCCACCAGGCTCGCCCCGAGATCGAGCCGCCGCCGCATCCCGCCCGAGTACGTCTTGGCCGGCCGGTCGGCCGCAGCCGTGAGGTCGAACCGCTCGAGCAACTCCCCGGCGCGGCGACGGGCCTCCGGCGCCGGCAGGTGGTACAGCCGCCCCACCATCTCGATGTTCTCGAGCCCGGTCAGGTTCTCGTCCACCGCGGCGCTCTGCCCGGCCAGGCCGATGTCGTGGCGGAGGGCCTCGGCGTCGCGCACGACGTCGTGCCCGACCACGCGGGCACGACCCTGGTCGGGATGCAGGAGGGTGGTCAGGATCCGCACCATCGTGGTCTTGCCGGCGCCGTTGGGACCGAGGAGCCCGAGCACCGTTCCCCGCTCCACCTGCAGGTCCACGCCGTCGAGCGCGCGCACCGCACCGAAGCTCTTGCCGATGCCCTCGACCTCGATCGCCGCTGCGCTCACGCCGGTTCCCCCACCCGCCCGAGGACGTCCGGGCATGCTACCCGCCGGCCCCGGCGGGGAGCCTCGGCGGCCTCCGCCGGGAGCGGGGCGCTGGTGACGGTCCCGGTCTGGGGGCGCTCCTGGCCGGCCTCGCCGACGTTGGCGCGGAGCTTGCGGATGGTCGCCACCAGCAGCCACACGACCAGGCCGAACACGACCAGCCCCAGGATCCGCTGCCAGAGCGCCGGCCCGGGCTGCGGCGCATGCCGGATCCCCACGGTCCGCTCGCGCAGCCGGTCGAAGAAGCTCTCCACGGCCCGGGGGTCCACGTGCAGCCGGTCGACCAGCCAGAAGACCGGGCGGGCCAGCTGCGCGAGCAGGAACGCCAGCGCCGTGGCGATCCAGCCGACGATCGGCTGGACCAGCCCGCCGAGCCGGTCGAGGACGCCCCCGCGGATGCCCAGCGCGGCGGCGGCCACCATCGCGCCGGCCAGGGTGCCGATCAGCAGCAGCGCCCGGCGGACCCACCCGGCCCGAGCCTCGTCCGTCAGGGCTCCTGAGGGGTCGGCCGTCCACACCACGGTGGCCCGGCTGGCCAGCGACCCCAGGAAGAAGATCGGCACGATCGCCGCCAGGAGCGGCTTCCACTCCTCCTGCGGCCCCGTGGAGACCACGACCTCCACGGCCAGGGCCGCCGCGCCCCACCCGATCGCGGCGAAGATCGGCTCCCGCCAGTCCCGCAACCCCAGCGTCACCACCCGGAGGGCCACGAGCAACAGGACCGCGACCCCGAACACGGCTCGGTTCACGTCGCCCCGACCCAGGTACAGGCCGATCGCGACGGCGGCGATCCCGGCGGCGGTGGTGACGCCCGGGCGGTCCCGGAACAGGCAGACCAGCACCGTCCCGCCCACGAACAGCGCCCCGAACGGCAGCGCCAGCACCCCGACGCCCACGCCCAGGTTGCCGGCCTGGCTCATGATCATGTGCGCCGGCAGGCAGACCACCCCGGCCTCGGCGACCGCGGCGAGGCCGCAGGCCCGGAGCTCCCGGCCGGCCGGCCGGGGGACGGTGCCGGCACGCATCATCGGGCCACCTCCGGCTGCGCCCGGGAGGGCGAGAGGAGCAGCACCTCCGAGCCCTTGCGGCGCAAGACCTCCATCTCGTGCCTGAGGCTCGGTCCGGGCTCCGGCGAGACCACCACGACGGTGGTCCGGCCGGGGAGGTGGCGGCCGACCTCCCGCAGGACCGGTCCGAGGTCGTTGGTCGGTTGGTTCGGCATCCGGGCGAGCGCCGCGAACAGCGCGGCCTCGTGCCCCCGAGCCGACGAGGCCCGGACCCGCAGCGGCCCCCGGCCCCGCTTCAGGTGCGTGTTGGCCACCAGCCCGATCCGCCATCCCGCGCCGATGGCCTGCCGGGCCAGGAAGCTGGTCCAGCCGATCGTCTCCTCGGCCGTCAGCGGGTCGACGGCGTACCAGAACGGCTCGCCGTGCGAGACGTCCACCGCGAGGAGCACCTCGGCCGAGCGCGTGGGCTCGTACCGCTTCGTCAGGAGCTCGCCGGCGTGAGCCGTCAGCTTCCAGTGGACGTGGTGCATGGGATCTCCCGGCTCGTAGGGGCGGACGCCGGCGAAGTGCTCGCGGTCCTCGAACAGGTGGGCCCACGGCGCCGGCCGGCCGAACGGCAGCCGCCGGGGCAGCCGCAGCGGGACCAGGACCTTGGGCTCGGGCATGACCAGCAGCGGCCGGTCGGGCCCGATCTCGCGCCGCACCGGGGTGAGGTCGAAGGGGTCCGAGAGCTCGATCTCGACCCCCTCGAGCCAGAACTCGCCGCGCTCCGTGGTGACGACCGGCAGGCGGAGCGTGACCTCGGTCCGCCCGTCGATCGACAGGCGCCGGCGGTGGCCGCGGAGCGCCGTGGGGTCGGGCGAGGGCTCCTGGAGCACGCCCGGGGGGAAGCGGGCCACGACCCGGACGATCGGCAAGGGCAGCCGCTTGCCGTTGCGGATCCAGACGCGGAGCCACACGTCCTCGCCGAGGAACGCCCGGGCCGGCTCGAACGCCACCTCGACCTCGACGCGGTCCCAAGCGACGCGGGCCCACAGCGACAGCGCGGCGGCCAGGCCGCCGACCGCGGCGGCCCAGAGCAGGACGGTGAGCTCCCCCCAGGCGGTGGCGGCCAGCGCCAGGATCACGGCGATCGAGAGCGCGATCCGGCGCCGGTCCGCCGTGTCCGTGTCAGCCCTCCCGGTACTCCGTGGGGACCGGGACGGTGCGAAGGATCTCGGCCAGGACCTCCTCGGGCCGGCGGTCCCGGATCCGCTCGGCCGGCGTGGTGAGGATCCGCTCCTCCTCCCGCTCGCCGGGGTAGCCGAGCTGGACCCGCAGCAGGAACCGGTCCAGCTGGGCCTCGGGCAGCGGGAAGGTGCCCTCGAGCTCGACCGGGTTCTGCGTGGCCAGGACGAAGAACGGCTGGGGCAGGGGGTGGGTGACGCCGTCGACGGTGACCTGCCGCTCCTGCATCGCCTCGAGCAGGGCGGCCTGGGTCTTCGGGGTGGCCCGGTTGATCTCGTCGGCCAGCAGGACCTGGGTGAAGATCGGCCCCGGGCGGAACTCGAACTCCTGGGTCTTGAGGTTGAGGATCGAGGTCCCGGTGATGTCCGTGGGCATCAGGTCCGGGGTGAACTGGACCCGCTGGAACGCCAGGCCCATCAGCGCCGAGAGCATCCGGACCAGCGTGGTCTTGCCCACGCCCGGGACGTCGTCGATCAGCACGTGGGAGCCGGTGACGATGCCCACCAGGATCAGGCGGAGGGGCTCCCGGACCCCGAACAGCCGTTCGTCCACCCGTCCCGCGAGGGCCTCGAAGAACGCCCGCGCCGCGCCGGGGTCGCTCATGGCGCAAGGATAGATGCACCGCCGGGCCCGGGCGCTTCCGCATTCCTGCCCTCCGGACCGGGCGGCTCTTCGGACCGGCCCGGAGGGGCTCTCCAGGCACGGCCTTCGTGTGTAATCGGGCTTACACTCCCGGAATAGGCCGGGCCGGGAAGGCCGTTGTTGCAGATGCGAGGTCAACCGGCCCCGGTCCGAACCGAGCAAGGAGACGAGAACCGACATGGCGACCATCGAGACCCAGGCCCTGCCCCTGCTGCCGCTGACCACCGGCGTGGTCCTTCCCGGCATGGTGGTCACGCTCACGGTCGAGTCCGACGAGGCCCGTCGAGCCGTGACCGCGAGCGAGTCCTCGGGCGGCGAGCTGCTGCTGGTGCCGCGCGTGGGCAACCGCTACGCGCGGATCGGCACCGTGGCCAAGGTGGAGGACGTGGGCCGGCTGCAGTCCGGTCTGGAGGCCCTGGTGATCCGAGGGCTGCATCGCGCGATCGTCGGGACCGGCGTGGCCGGGACCGGCGACACGACGTGGGTCCAGGTCGAGCCGCGGCCGGACCCGGCCGAGCACACCGCGCGCGCGCG
>JBHGAT010000034.1:0-11162 GCA_041946645.1 Candidatus Velamenicoccus archaeovorus
TCGCGGTCTCCAAGGCCATCCGCCGGACCCGTGCGGGGCTGAAGGATCCCAAGCGGCCCTCGGGCTCGTTCATCTTCCTGGGCCCCTCGGGGGTGGGCAAGACCGAGCTCTCCAAGGCGCTGGCCGAGTTCCTGTTCGGCGACGAGGACGCCCTGATCCAGCTCGACATGTCCGAGTACATGGAGAAGCACACGGTCAGCCGTCTGATCGGCTCGCCCCCCGGTTACGTGGGGTACGAGGAGGGCGGCCAGCTCACCGAGGCCGTCCGGCGCAAGCCGTTCAGCGTGGTCCTGTTCGACGAGATCGAGAAGGCTCACCCGGACGTGTTCAACACGCTCCTGCAGATCCTCGAAGACGGCCACCTGACCGATGCCCAGGGCCACAAGGTGGACTTCAAGAACACCATCATCATCATGACGTCCAACCTGGGAACCAGGGACATCCAGAAGGGCACGTCGATCGGGTTCGCGGCCCGGCCGGACGAGAAGGTGACCTACGACAAGATGAAGGACAAGGTCATGGAGGAGCTCAAGCGCTCCTTCCGGCCCGAGTTCCTCAACCGGATCGACGAGGTCATCGTGTTCCACTCGCTCTCGCAGGAGGACGTGAAGAACATCGTCGACCTGATGATGAAGCGGGTGCGTGAGCAGCTGAAGGCCAAGGATCTGGACATCGAGCTGACCGATGCCGCCAAGGCCCTGCTGGCCGAGAAGGGGTACGACCCCGCGCTCGGCGCCCGGCCGCTGCGGCGGACCATCCAGCGCATGGTGGAGGACCCGCTGTCGGAGAAGCTCCTGTGGAAGGAGTTCCGGGCCGGCCAGACGGTGATCGTGGACGTGCAGGACGGCGAGATCGTCTTCGAGGCGCCAGCGCCGCCCGAGACCCCGCCCGTGGAGCTTGCCGGCTCGCAGGAGGGGTAACGGAACGGTCGTGGAGCGGCCGGACCGCTCCGCTTCAAGACCGGGGGCCCAGCAGCCGCGAGGTTGCTGGGCCTTCCGGTGTCCGGTGAGGGGACGACCCCGGGATCGGAGGTGGGCCGATGACCCAGGGTGAGGTCTGCTGGGTGGTGGAGACGTCCCGGGACGGGGAGCGCTGGCGCTTCTTCGGCCGGGCCTGGAAGGCGCCGGGGGAGCCCGTGCTGCTGCACGGCGCCTCCCGGTTCGTGCGGTTCCGTCCCGAGGAGGAGGACGGGTGGCGGCCGCCGCTCGAGCGCTCGGGCGACGACCCCATGACCCTGCTCCGGATGGAGGAGGGCACGCGGGAGGAGCTCCTGCCGGGACCCGAGCACGTCGGGCTGCCGATCGTGTTCACCGGCGGCGAGGAGGGCCGGCTCCTCCGGTTCGAGCACCGGGACGGGAAGACCTGGACCTACGAGGTGGAGTTCCGGGGCGAGCGAACCTGGTGAGCGCTCGGCGCCGAGCCGAGCGTGTCAGACCCGGTGGCTACGGTTCGACCCGATGAGCAGGGTCCGGACGCTCCTCGCGTGCACCGAGTGCGGCCAGCAGGTCGGCCAGTGGGTAGGCCGCTGCCCGGGGTGCGGGGCCTGGGGGACGATCTCGGAGCGGGGACCTGGCGCGGCCTCCGCTCCCGTCCCGCTCCTCACCCTGGAGCACGACGAGGGCGGCGACCGGCGGGTCCCCACCGGGTTCCCCGGCATCGACCGGGTGCTCGGTGGGGGCCTGGTGCCCGCGACCGTCGCGCTGCTGGCGGGGGAGCCCGGCATCGGCAAGTCCACCTTGCTCCTCCAGCTGGCGGCGGGCCTCTCGGCGGCCGGCCGCTCATGCCTGCTGGCCTCGGGCGAGGAGTCCCGCCACCAGGTCGCGCTCCGGGCCCGGCGCCTGGGTATCCCCGGCGATACGGTCACGTTCGTCCCCGGGCGCGAGCTCGACGCCGTGATCGAGGCCGCCCGGGGAGCTCGGCCGTTCCTCCTGGCCGTGGATTCGATCCAGACGCTCCGCGATCCGGCGGGCGGGCAGGTCCCCGGGGGTCCCTCGCAGGTCCGGGCCTGCACGGACGCGCTGGTCGGGCTGGCCAAGGCCGAGGGGCTCGCCGTCCTGCTCGCGGGCCACGTGACCAAGGACGGCGACGTGGCCGGCCCGCGCACGCTCGAGCACGCGGTGGACGTGGTGCTGTCGTTCGACGGCGATCCGCACTCGGGGCTCCGGATGCTCTCGGGCGGCAAGAACCGGTTCGGCCCCGAAGGCGAGGTCGCGTGGTTCGAGATGGCGGCGGACGGCCTGCACGAGATCGATCCCTCGGAGCTGCTGCTCGCCGGGCGGGGCGAGGCCGGCGCGGCGACCGCGCTCCCACGGGTCGGACGGCGGGCCCTGGCCGTGGAGGTCCAGGCCCTGCTCGTTCCGGGCGAGGGTTCGGCCCGCCGTCAGGTGACCGGGCTCGACCTCAGGAGGTTCCAGCTGGTCGCGGCGGTGCTCGACCGCATCGCCCACGTCCCCCTGGCCCGGGCCGAGCTCTACGGGGCCACGGCCGGCGGCGTCCGGCTCGAGGACCCGGCGTGCGATCTGGCCGTCGCGGCTGCGCTCGCCTCGGCGGCGGCCGGGGTGCCGCCTCCTCCGGGGAGCGCCTTCGTGGGCGAGGTCGGGCTCACGGGCCTGGTCCGGCCGGCTCAGGGGTGGCGCCAGCGGGTCTCCGCGGCCCGGGGGGCGGGGGTCACCACGGTGTTCGGGCCCCAGGGGATGCCGTCCTCCGAGGGGTTCCGATCCGTGCCGGTCCGGCACGTCTCGGACGCGCTGACCTGGGCGTTCGGTTCGGTGTCGAGGACCAAACAGGCCTCTGACCAGCGGTTTTGATTTGCGGGGCGGCCGGGCTGCGTGCTATCTTGTCATCCGGTTCCTCCGTCATCGCATCTCACCCGAGGGGGTCGTGTGTTCCGTAAAGGCGACACCGTTGTGCATCCGGAACATGGGGCGGCAGTCATCGAAGAGCTCCGCGAACGTGAGATCCTCGGCGAGAAGCGGAAATACCTGGTCCTGCGGGTCGCCTACGGCGACCTCACCCTGATGGTCCCGGTGGACAGCACCGAAGAGGTCGGGCTCCGCGCCGTCGTCGGCAAGAACGAGGTCAAGAAGGTCCTCAACGTCCTCAGGGAGGACGAGTCCAAGATGGCGGCCAACTGGAGCCGGCGCTTCAAGAACAACATCGAGAAGCTCCGCTCGGGAGACATCTACCAGGTCGCCGAGGTCGTTCGGAACCTGTCCATCCGTGAGCGCGACCGCGGCCTCTCGGCGGGCGAGAAGCGGATGATCACCAAGGCCCGGCAGATCCTGGTCTCCGAGCTCGTGTACGCCACGGGGGGGACCGAGGAGAAGGCCGAGGCCATGATCGACAAGGTGCTGGAGGAATCGCACCAGGCTCGGGTCCTCCAGGGCGCGTAGGCTCGCGCTCGGACCCCCGCCCGGGCCACGGGGTCGCGACCAGGACCACGGCGGCGGGGTGCTTGCCAGGATCCGGGGCGAGGGGCACGGTAGGCGGGTGAGCGGATCGGGCGAGGGCCGTCGGGCCATCCCGCGGGGGCGGCTGGTCGAGTTCGTCCGCCTGATCTTCGTCGTCCTGTTCGCGGTGGCCGGATACACGGTCGCCCGCGGCATGAGCAACCCGACCGGGCGGAGCACGCTGATCGGCGTGGTCCTGGGCACCGGGACGGGGTTCGTGCTGGGTGGCGTGTTCGGGCGCCAGACCGCCTCGGCCGTGAGCGCCGTGGAGCGCGAGTTCCGGCGGGTGCCCGCGGCCGAGCTCGTGGCCGGCGCCGCGGGGCTCATCGTGGGGCTCGGGGTGGCCGCCCTGGCCACCGTGCCCCTGTTCCGGCTCCCCCCGCTGGCGGCGTGGACCACGGTGGCGTTCGTCTACGTGACGCTCTCGTACCTGGGCTACCGGGTGGGCCGGACCAAGCACGCCGACCTGTTCGGGCTCATCGGCCTCAAGCCCCGGGCGGCCGGCACGGGGCAGGGTGAGATCGCCGTGGTCGACACCAGCGCGCTGATCGATGGGCGGGTGGTGGACCTGGTCCGGACCGGCTTCCTCACCGGCGACCTGCTGATCCACGGCGCCGTCCTTCGCGAGCTGCAGCAGATCGCCGACACGTCCGATCCCAAGCGCCGGGCCCGGGGCCGTCGCGGCCTGGACGTGGTGACCGAGCTGCAGCGCTCCCCGGCGGTCGAGGTCCACCTGATCGAGGAGGCCGTGGTCGACGACGTGGACGCCGCGCTGGTGCGGCTGGCCCGGGACCGGGGGGCGAGCCTCATCACCACCGACCACAACCTGGCCAAGGTGGCCCAGGCCCTCTCGGTGCACGTGCCGCGGCTGAACGACCTGGCGGCCGCGTTCCGGGTGCCGGTGGGCGTGGGCGACGAGCTCACGATCGAGCTGGTCAAGGAGGGCCGCGAGCGCGGCCAGGCCATCGGCTACCTGGACGACGGCACGATGGTCGTGGTGGAGCAGGCGGTCGAACGCATCGGCTCGGAGGTGGCCGTGGTGGCCCGGAACGTCATCACCACCACCACGGGACGGATGATCTTCGCCAACCTCCGCGATGAGCTCGGGTCGTCGGGCGACGGGTCGGCCACGCGATGAGGGACCCCGCGGTGGCCATCGTGCTCGCCGCCGGTCTGGGCGAGCGGCTCGGCGAGCCATCGCCCAAGGCCTTCGTCCCGGTGGGGGGACGGCCCATGCTGGTCCACGCGGTCCAGGCGGCGCTGGGGTGCGACCGGATCGGCTCGGTGGTCGTGACGGTGCCGGCCGGACGCGAGGACCTGACCCGCGCGATGCTCCAGCCGCTCGGGTCCCACGCGGTGGTGCCGGGAGGGGCCTCCCGGCAGGCCTCGGTGCGCGCGGCGCTCGCGACGGTCCCGGCCGACCTGCCGCTGGTCGTGTGCCACGACGCCGCGCGCTGCCTGGCCTCGCCGGCGCTGTTCGGCGCCGTCCTGGAGGCCCTGGACGGGCCCGGACACCCCGACGGGGCGGTCCCGGTGGTGCCGGTCCCGGACACGGTGAAGCGTGTCCGGGGGGGCATGGTGGCGGGGACCGTCGATCGCTCGGAGCTCTGGTTGGCCCAGACCCCGCAGGCCTTCCGGGCAGCCGCCCTCCGCGAGGCCCACGCCCGGGCCGAGCACGAGGGCGTCGAGGCCACCGACGACGCCATGCTCCTGGAGCGGGCGGGGTACCGCGTGGTGAGCGTCCCGGGGGAGCCCGGGAACCTCAAGATCACGACGCCCCAGGATCTCGTGGTCGCCGAGCGCATGCTCGAGGAGGTTCGGTCGCATGGCTGAGGCGCCGCGGTGATCGAGCCGCGGGTCGGGCTCGGGTTCGACGTCCACGGATGGGGCTCCACGGGCACGCTGCGACTGGCCGGCGTGAGCTTCCCCGAACGCGGGGCGCTGCTCGGCCACTCGGACGGCGACGTCGTGTGCCACGCCGTGGCCGACGGGCTGCTCGGCGCCGCTGCGCTCGGAGACCTCGGGGAGCACTTCCCCGACACCGAGCCCGGCATCGCGGGGATCGGGGGCCTCGAGCTGCTCGGCGAGGCCCTCGAGAAGGTCCGCGCGGCGGGGTTCGAGCCGATGTCGGTGGACGTCACGGTGATCGCCGATCAGCCCGCGATCGGGCCGGTCCGGGCGCAGATGCGGGCGAACCTGGCCGATGCGCTCGGTCTGGAGCCGGAGCGCGTGTCGGTCAAGGCCACCCGGCCCGAGGGCTTGGGGCTCACCGGCAGCGGGGTGGGATGCCTGGCCCTGGCCGTCGTGGCACGGGCGTGACGCGGGACCGGCAGCCCGGCGCGGGGCCGGTCGCGACGGGACGCCGGGCGGCCCTCGAGGCCGTCCGCGCGGGCCGGGCCTTCCGCGTGCTCGTGGCGGCGGGGTCGCGTGCCACGCCCTCGATGCGCGACCTGCTGGAGGCGAGCGCCAGGGCCGGGGTCCGGGTCGAGGAGGTCGAGCGGGCAGCCCTCGACCGGATGGCCGAGGACCACCACGGCGTGGCGGTCGAGCTGCGGCCCGCCCCCGCCTTGGGGGAGCGCGATCTCTCGACCTTCCCGTTCGGCGACGAGGACGTGGTCGTGGTGCTCGACGGCATCACGGATCCCCACAACCTGGGCGCGGCGGCGCGGTCGGCCGAGGCGGCGGGGGTGGCGATGCTGGTCAGCCGGATCCGCCGGGCCGCCCCCGTGACGCCGGCCGCCGTTCGGGCCTCCGCGGGCGCGCTCCTGCACCTGCCCCACACGCGCGTGGCCAACCTGGCGCGAGCGCTCGACCGGCTGCGGGACCGGGGGTTCACGGTCGTCGGGCTCGACGAGCAGGCGCCGGCGGACGTCTACGCGGAGCCCTGCGCCGATGGGCGCGTGGCCCTGGTCTTGGGATCGGAGGGCGAGGGGCTGTCCCGCCTGGTCCGGGAGCGGTGCGACCTGCTGGTCCGCCTGCCGATGCGGGGCAGCGTGTCGTCCCTCAACGTCTCGGCGTCCCTGGCGGCGGCGCTGTTCGCCTACGTGCTCCCGTCCCGCCGGGGGTGACGGGTAGACTCGCCCCAGGCCGGCGTAGCTCAGCGGGAGAGCAGCTGTCTTGTAAACAGCAGGTCGTCGGTTCGAATCCGACCGCCGGCTCCGGTCGAGGCGTGACGTCCTCGGTATCCCCCGCCCACCCCGCGTGTTTGGCGTCGCCGGTTGGCGGCTAGGATGCTGCGATGAGGCGCCGGCGAGCCGCCCTTCCGGGGATCGCGACGGGCGGTCGGTGGGCTCGCCCGTGGTCGCCCCTGCGACGGGGACCGACCCAGCCGACCCACCCGACCCATCCGTCGGGGCCCCACGTCACGCATCGCGATGCAGATGAGCGATAGGCGGGACTTCGTCGCCCTCCTCGCCGCGGTGGCCTTCGTGATCGGGGTGTTCCTCTACGTATCGGTGTTCGGTCCTCGGTCGGCCGGCCCGCCCATGCCCGCGCCCACGGTCCGACCCACCGTGCTGATCAACGACCCCTCCTTGCCGGTCCCCGGGCCCACGCGACCGCTGTCGGCATGAGGGCCGCCCGGAGGCCTCCACGGGCGCCGGCGGGCCGATCCGCCCCGCCATCCCTCAGCGATCGGTGCGCCGGAGCGCGCGGCCGGCGCGTTCCCGGCGTTCCCCGTCCCACGCCACGCGTCCGTTGACCACGACCAGCTCGATGCCCTCCGGGAACGCGTGCGGCGCCTCGAAGGTGGCCCGGTCGGCGATCCGGTGGGGATCGAACACCACCAGGTCCGCGAACGCCCCGGGGACGATGCGGCCCCGGCCGGCCAAGCCGAACCGCCCGGCGGGGAGCGAGGTCATCTTCCGGATCGCCGCGCCGATGGACAGGAGCCCCTCCTCCCGCACGTACCGCCCGAGCACGCGGGGGAACGTCCCGTAGTACCGCGGGTGAACGTTGAACCGCCCCATCGGCCCCTCCGGTGAGACGGCCACGCCGTCGGTGGCGACCATCACGTCTTCCCGGGCGACGATCGTCCGGACGTCGTCCTCGAGCATGGCGTGCCCGATCAGGCTGGTCCGCGGATCGCGCATCAACAGGTCGAACATGGCTTGGGCGGGCTCGGTCCCCGTCGCGGCCGCGATCTCCGCGATGCTCCGGCCCGTGTGCTCGGTCGAGCCGGCGTGCGCCACGATCACCAGGCGGTCCCAGCCCACGCCCCGGACGCTGCTCTGCCACCCGGGCTCGCCCCGCTCCACGCTCCGGACCAGCCGCTCCCGCGTCCCCGCATCCGCGAGGAGCCGGGGCAGGTCCGCCGGCCCGGCCCACGGGGGCAGCAGCGAGGCGAGCTCGCTCTCCCAGGCTGGGTAGGGGTACTGGTCGGCGCTCACGTCGTCGCCGGCGGCGCGGGCTTCGTCGATGCGCGCCAGGAGCTCCTCGGCCCGGCCCCACACGAGGTCGGTCTCGAGCTTCAGGTGGCTCACGTGCGACGGCACGCCGGCGCGGCGCCCGATCTCGATGCACTCCTCGACCGCCTCGAAGACCGGCTCTCCCTCGCCCCGGACGTGGCTCGCGTAGAGGCCGACCCCGTCGAGCGCGGCGGCCAGCTCGACGAGCTCCTCGGTGGTCGCGTGGATCCCGGGCGTATAGATCAGCCCGCTGGACAGGCCCACCGCCCCCTCCTCCATCCCCCGCGCGAGGAGGGTCCGCATCGCGCGGAGCTCGTCCGGGGTGGGGGCGCGACGCTCGTCGCCCATCGCCTGGAGCCGCAGCGCGCCGTGACCGACCAGCGTGGCGACGTTGACGGCGGGTCGGGCCGCGTCCACGCGTTCGAGGTAGCCGGCCAGGGTGGTCCACGACAGGTCGAGCAGATCGAGCTCTCGCGGGGGCAGCCCGGTCCAGCCGGCCATCTCCGCGAGCCCGGCCGGCGGGACCGCGGAAGAGCCGCAGTTGCCGACCACCACCGTGGTGATGCCCTGTCGGAGCATGCTGTCCATCCACGGCTCGGCCAACGGCGACAGGTCGGAGTGGTCGTGGACGTCGACGAACCCCGGCGCCACCACCCGCCCGGCGACGTCCACGCGGCGGGCTGCGGAGGGCTCGGCCATCCCCGGCCGGATCAACCGCTCGATCCGGTCTCCTTGCACCGCAACCGTGGCCGGCGAGGGTGCCGAGCCGCTGCCATCGACGACCAGCCCGCCGGCGATCAGCAGGTCCGTCACGCGCTCCGTGACCTCAGGACCCGAGCGGACCCAGCAACGCCCCCGACAGCATCAGGAGCAGCGGCATGAGGAAGATCGTGGCCACGAACGCCCACAGCCGTCGGTTGCTGCCGATCACCCAGTCGACCATCCCCACGATCGCGCGCTTGAGCGGCGCGTAGAGCACGGCCAGGTAGGCGACGGTGACCAGCGACACCCCCAGCGCCTCGGCGAGCACGATGTGCACGGCGACGGGGTCCCCCGTGAGCATCGCGGCGACCAGCGTATCCGCCAGGGTGGTGATGTTGGCGCCCATGATGTACGGGATCGCTTCCTCCCGCTTCACGTAGCCCCGGCTGGCGAGTGGCACCAGCACGGTCAGGGCCACCGAGACCGAGAGGGTCAGCGAGGCCACCGCGCACCCCAGGAGGAACATCGGCCAGGTGCGTTTGAGCCACCGTTCGCGGCGGCTCGCGGCCCGCTCGCCGTCGAGCGTGGGCAGGACCCGGTCGAGAAGCTTGAACGAGACGAGGATCGCGGCCAGGCCGAGCAGCAGGAGCAGCCACCCGGGCAGGTGGTCCTGGAGCAGATGCAGCACCGGGCCCCAGACCACGTCGATCAGCGACAGTGCATCGTTGGAGGCGCTCCAGCGGATGCCGTCGAGCATGCCGGTCTTGAGGAACGCGTAGCCCACGAGCATGCCCGGCAGGTAGACGACGGCGGTGAGGCCGAGGGCCTGGATCCCCATGCCCACGGACTCGCTCCGGCTCCGGGCGGGGTTGCGGATCGCGTACAGGAACCCCACGAGCAGGACCACGAACGAGGCGCCCAGGCGCGACCCCGAGAGCATCGTGAAGGTCTGGAGCTTGGTCAGCGCCCCACCGGCGAACAGGCCCAGGGACACGGCGGCGATGGGCGACCCGGAGAGCACCACGTAGGCGCCCAGCCACCCGGCGCCGAGCGTCGAGAACCCGTTCGCGAACAACCGGCTCCCGTGGATCGTCGGGGCCATCGCCGCAGCCCCGTCCTTCATCAGCTGGATCGCCAGCACGAACAGGAACAGGGCCGTGGCCAGGCTGGCCAGACGGATCAGGGTTCCCGCCAGGTCCCGGACGCGGACGCGAGCCGCCGGAGCGGCGGCCGTCGCCTCGAGGGGATCGTATGGGGGGTCGGTGATGGAGACCTCCATCCGGGCGGGAGCGGGCGTGACCGCTCCACGGTACCGGTGCCCATCGGGCACGGCAACAGGCCGAACGGCCTATCGCTGCCCGAGGATCGTTCCGCCCAGCAGCAACACGCCGGGGAAGGCCAGCAGCCCGGCCACGAAGGTGGCCAGCCGCCGCCGCGAGCCCACGACCCAGTCGTCGAAGGCCACGACCCCCCGGGCCAGGGGCCGGTACACGGCGCCCAGCAGCACCGCCGTGACCAGCGTGACGGCCGCGGCCTCGGCTAGCACGATCTGGACCCCCACCGGGTCGCCGATCAGCACCGCCACCAGCAGCGTGTCGGCCAGCGTGGCCACGTTCGCGCCCATGATGTAAGGGATGGCTTCCTCGCGCCGGACCAGCCCTCGTGCGGCGAGCGGCACGAGCACCGTCAGCGCCACGGACACCGAGAACGTGACCAGGGTGACCCCGAACCCGAGCGCGACCATCGCCCATGGCCGGCGCACCTTCCGCCCGCCTCCGGACCCGTCGAGCGCCGGCAGGCCCCGGTCGAGGAGCTTGACCGCGAGGATGATCAGCACCCCCCCGAGCGGCAGGAGGAGCCCAGCCGGGAGGACCCGGTCCATCAGGTCCACCACGGGTCCCCACACGGCGCCGACGACCCCCTCGAACCCCCCCAGGGTGATCCGGATCCCGTTCAGCCTTCCCGTCCGCAGCAACCAGTAGCCGAGCAGCATCCCCGGCAGGTACACCACGGCCGTCAGGGTGAGCGCCACGACCCCGACCCCGATCGACTCCCGCCGGTTGGGGCTCCGCAGCGAGTAGAGGAACCCCACCAGGAGCACGATGAAGGCCGCACCCAGCCGGCCGCCCGAGAGCATCGTGAACGCCTCGAGCCGCGTGAGCGCACCATGCGCGAACAGCGCCAGCGCGAACGCCGCGACGGGCTTGCCGGACAGGAAGACGTACGCGAGCACCTGGCCGGTGCCGAGCGTGCTCACGGCGTTGCTGGCCAGCACGTTGCCGTTGAGGCCGTCGGCCACGGCCTCGCCGCCGCGCTTCATCATCTCGATCGCCAGGACGAACAGGAACAGCGCGATCGCGAGGTGGGCGGCTCGCCGCACCGTCCCGGCGACGTCCCGGCCTCGGGCTCGGGGTGCGGCCGGGGCGGGCCGAGGGGGTACGACGGCGGAGGGGAGCGTCGTCTGCTCCCCGGCGGAGGGGTCGGGGTCCGCCCCGGCGGTCCGGTCGGTCTGGTCTGCCACGCGTCCCATCGGACGGGCGGCGACCCGCCCGGCCGCGGCCACGCTATCGGCAGCTCCGGGCGAGGGCAACCGGCGATCGGCCGA
>JBHGAT010000340.1:0-2536 GCA_041946645.1 Candidatus Velamenicoccus archaeovorus
CCGCAGCGCGTCCGGGACCTCGACCGGTGATGGGTCGTGGTCCCGCCGTCGCGGATCTCCACGGAGAAGCGGTGCGGTCCGAGCGGGGTGATGGTGACATCGGCCATCGGTCCTCCCTGCGCTCCCGTCCCTATACTCGCCGAGGTCGCGCCCGAGGGCGCGAGGGAGCGAGGGAGCGCCGGTGAAGGTCGTCATGCTCACGCGGGAGTACCCGCCCGAGGTCTACGGGGGGGCCGGCGTGCACGTCGAGTACCTTTCGCGCGAGCTCGCCAAGCTCGCGGACGTCGAGGTCCGGTGCTTCGGCGCCGACCGCCAGCGGCTGCCCGACGGCCCCTCCGTCCGCGCGTACCGGCCATGGGAGGCGCTCGACGGCGACGGGGCGGCCGCGGTGCTCGGGGTGCTCTCGGTGGACCTGGCCATGGCCGCCGGCCTGGACGGGGCCGCGCTCGTGCACAGCCACACCTGGTACGCCAACTTCGCCGGCCACCTCGCCAAGCTGCTCCACGGGATCCCGCACGTCGCCACCACCCACAGCCTCGAGCCGCTCCGCCCCTGGAAGCGCGATCAGCTCGGAGGGGGCGGGTACGAGCTCACCCGGTTCGTCGAGCGGACGGCGCTCGAGGCCGCGGACGCGGTGGTGGCGGTGTCCGAGGGGATGCGCCGCGACATCCTCCGCGTGTACCCGGCGATCGAGCCCGACCGCGTCCGCGTGGTCCACAACGGGATCGACGCCGACGAGTACGCGCCCGACCGCGGCACCGAGGTGCTGAAGGCGCTCGGGGTCGACCCCGAGCGCCCGTCGGTCGTGTTCGTCGGCCGGATCACCCACCAGAAGGGCGTCCGGCACCTCCTGGACGCGGCGCACCACATCGACCCGGCCGCGCAGCTCGTGCTGTGCGCCGGGGCCCCCGACACCCCCGAGATCGGCGCCGAGACCGAGGCGCGAGTGGCTCGGCTCGAGGCCGAGCGTGGCAACGTGATCTGGATCCGCGAGATGCTGCCCAAGCCCCACGTGATCCAGCTCCTGACGCACGCCACCGCGTTCGTGTGCCCGTCGATCTACGAGCCGCTCGGCATCGTGAACCTCGAGGCCATGGCCTGCGAGACGGCGGTCGTGGCGACGGCGGTCGGCGGCATCCCCGAGGTCGTGGCCGACGGCGAGACCGGGATCCTCGTGCCGTTCGAGCAGACCCCCGAGGGCGAGCCGGCCGACCCGGACGCGCTGGCCCGCGGTCTGGCCGACGGCGTGAACGAGCTGCTGGCGGACCCCGCCCGGGCCGAGGTCATGGGCAAGGCCGGCCGGGCCCGCGTGCTCGAGCGGTTCACCTGGACCGAGGTGGCCCGCCGCACCCTCGCCCTGTACGAGGAGCTCGCGGGCTCGTAGCGACGGCCGGCCCGGGACTCACCGGCGGGATCGCTCATCGCCGAACCGCAGGAGCATCAGCGAGTGGGCCACCAGGTTCACGGTCCCGGTCTTCACCACACGGGAGCCCGGACGGGCCGTGTTCAGCAGCTCCTGCCAGAGCCCAGAGCCCTCGACCTTCGGCAGGACGAACCGCCGGGAGCGGGCCCCGCCGTTCAGCAGGAGGAGCACCGTGTTGCCGATCACCGGACGGCCCCGCTGGTCGACCTCGTCGGTGGCCTGGCCCGACAGGAGCATGCCCAGGATGTGCGCGTCCGGGTCGCGCCAGTCCTCCTCCTGCATCTCCTGGCCGTCCGGGCGGACCCAGGTGAGGTCCTTGGCCCCGTTGCCCCCGATCGGCCTGCCGGTGAGGAAGCTGCGACGGCGGAGGACCGGGTTGGAGCGGAAGGTCCGGATCACCGAGCGGGTGAACCGCAGCAGCTCGCGGTCGCGCTGCGACAGGTTCCACGACAGCCAGCTGAGCTCGTTGTCCTGACAGTACGCGTTGTTGTTGCCCTGCTGGGTGCGGCCCATCTCGTCGCCTCCCAGCAGCATCGCCACGCCCTGCGAGAACAGCAGGGTGGCCAGGAGGTTCCGCTTCATCCGCTCCCGCATGGAGGTGATCCGGGTGGACCCCGTGGGGCCCTCGGCACCCCAGTTGCGGCTGTGGTTGTCGTCGGCGCCGTCCCGGTTCCCCTCGCCGTTGGCCTCGTTGTGCTTCTGCTCGTAGGTCACCAGGTCGTTCAGCGTGAACCCGTCGTGGGCCGTGACGAAGTTGATCGAGGCATACGTGCGCCGCCCGCTCCCCTGGTAGATGTCGGACGAGCCCGACAGCCGCGACGCGAGCTCGGGCACCTGGCCGGGCTCGCCCCGCCAGAACCGGCGGATGCAGTCACGGTACCGTCCGTTCCACTCGGCCCAGCCGGGGGGGAACCGCCCCACCTGGTAGCCGTCGTGGCCGAGGTCCCATGGCTCGGCGATCAGCTTGACCCGCGACAGGACGGGGTCCTGCATCACCACGTCGAAGAACGTCCCGCCGGGATCGACCATCAGCGGCTCCCGGCCCAGCACCGGCGCGAGATCGAACCGGAACCCGTCCACGTGCATCTGCTGGACCCAGTACCGCAGGCTGTC
>JBHGAT010000341.1:0-2533 GCA_041946645.1 Candidatus Velamenicoccus archaeovorus
GAGGACGCCGTCGCGCATCAGCGCTCGACCGGCCGCGAAGACCCAGGCGACGTTCGACGTGTCCATGCCCCAGACGACCGCGCCGATCGGGTCGTTGATCGGGTAGATGTTCGGGCGGTCCGTCCGCAGGACGATCAGGTCGGCCTGCTTACCGGGCTCGAGCGACCCGGTCACGCCGGCAAGCCCCACCGCCCTCGCGCCGGCCGACGTGGCGGAGCGGATCACGTCGCGGGTGGTCATCAACCGCGGCAGGGCGCCCTTGCCGGCCAGCTTGCGATCGAACACCGTGGCGTGCTGGAGCGAGATCGTGGCTCGCATCTGGGCGAACAGGTCGCCGGGGGCGAGCCGCTCGTCGTCCACGCCCAGCCCCGGTCGGATGTCGCGGTCCATCAGCTCCTGCACCGGCGGCGAGCCTCGGCCGCCGGTCATCTCGCTGCTGGGGGCCAGCGACACCGAGGCGCCCGAGGACGCCACGCTCGCCAGGTCCCTCCCGCCGAGCTCGGTCCAGTGGATCAGCGTGACGTCCGGCCCGAGGAGCCCTCGCTCGGCCATCGCCGCGAGGAGCCCGGGTTCCCCCTCCCGAGGGGCGTGCGCGTGGATCCGTCGGCCCAGCTCGCGCGCCGCGGCCCACTCCGGTCCCATGCCTTCGGCCGCACCGCGCACGGCCCAGCCGATCGCGATCGTGGTGGTCGGCCCCGCCGCAGCCTCGAGGCTCGCGAGGGCCTCGCCCACGGGACGCCGGCCGTCCCGATCGGTGGGGTCGGCGGCGTGGACGAAGACGGTGCGGAGCCCCGCGTCGGCGTGGGCCTGGAGGGCGGCTTCGGCCGCACCGTCGAGCGGCAGGTCGCACCAGTCGACGACCGTGGTGATCCCCGCCTCGATGGCACCGAGCAGGCCGATCAGCGTGGCGGCGTAGGCATCGTCGGAGCCGAGCCGCTCCCGGACGGCCGGCGGAGCCTCCGCCCTCTCCGGCTCCCCACCCACGTTCCGGAACAGCGAGGTCCAGGCGTGGCGATGGGTGTCGACGAACCCGGGCATCACGATAGCGTCCGCGGCGTCGACCGTCTCCGCGTCGCGGGCACGGAGCCCCGGACCGACCTCGGCCACCCGTCCGTCCTCGATCAGGACGTCGGCCTTCGGGAGGTTGGGCGAGCGCGCTCCCAGGGTGAGGACGCACCCACCCCGGACCAGCACCCGCGCGGTCACCGGCCGCCCCACGTTCGGACCGCCACCGTCGAACCAGCCCCCCTCACGATGAACAGCGACACTACACATGTTCGGCCCTGCTTGGCTAGGACCCCCCGGTGCATATCGGCTACGCTTGCCCCGCCCGGCCGGAAGGCGTCGGAGCCGAACAGCAGCACTGGACAGCGGATCGCGAGGGGCGGTGGATCAGGTCACGGACGGCAGGGAGCCCCTGGACGCGATCGGCGAGCGTCTGCGGGAGGAGCGCATCAAGGCCCGGATCAGCCAACGGGAGCTGGCCCGCCGCCTGGGCCTCTCGGCCAGCCTGATCTCCCAGCTGGAGAGCGGCCAGTCGCGGCCCTCCGTGGGCACGCTGTACGCCATCGTCACGGAGCTCGGCGTGTCGCTGGACCGGGTGATCCGGGGCGGCGACTACCCCGAGCCGGCAGGCGTGCCCCCCGCGGCGAGGGACGGCCACCCCGTCGTGCACCCCGGGGACCGCGCCTCCATCGAGCTCGAGTCGGGCGTGCGGTGGGAGGAGCTGAGCGCTGCGCAGGAGGAGGGCGTCGACTTCCTCCACGCTACCTACGAGGTCGGAGGGGCCTCCACGCCGGACGAGTCGCTCATGCGTCACCACGGCCGCGAGTACGGCTACGTGATGACCGGCACGCTGGGGATCCAGATCGGGTTCCAGCAGTACGAGCTCAACCCGGGCGACTCGATCGCGTTCGACTCGACGATCCCGCACCGGCTGTTCAACAAGGGCGACGTGCCCGTCCAGGCCATCTGGTTCGTGGTCGGTCGTGGGACCGACACGCGACCCTGACGACGCCGTGCCGGACGAGCCGCTCCCGGGCCGGTCGATGGGGACGGAGGTCCGGCTCGAGCCGGTGACCGACCGCGAGTCCCTCGTCCCGTTGCTCCTCGAGGCGGAAGGGTCCGAGGCCGTCCTGCGCACCTACCTGCACGACGGCGACCTCTATCGGATCGTGGCCCGGGGCGAGGAGGTCGGTGCGGTCCTGCTGATCGGAGAGGGCGAAGGGCTCGAGATCAAGAACATCGCGCTGGCCGAGGGGTATCGGGGCCGGGGCCTGGGACGGGCTGCGATCGAGGCCGTGGCGGCGGTGGCCCTCGCGTCCGGCGCCTCCCGGCTCCAGGTGGGGACGGCCGACAGCAGCCCCGGCACGATCGCCTTCTACCGACGGGTGGGATTCCGCGACGCCGGACGGATCGAGGGGTTCTTCGACGCCTACCCCGAGCCCGTGGTCGAGGACGGCGTCGTGGCCCACGACATGGTCCGCTTCGAGCTGCCGCTCCGGACCGACTAGCGCCGGGCCGCTCCCCCGGC
>JBHGAT010000342.1:0-2531 GCA_041946645.1 Candidatus Velamenicoccus archaeovorus
AGGGCCCGGCGGAGGTCCTCCAGGACCTTGGTCAGCTCCCGCTCGTAGGAGGGCTCGACGCCGGTGCCGATCTGCGCGCGGAGGCGTTCCAGCTCGTCGGTCAGCCGGGCGATCTCGCGGTGCTCCCTGGTCATCTCGGTCGAGGTCTCCGCGCTCCCGGTGATCCTGCGCAGGACGGGGAAGACCGTCCGACCCTCGCCCACCGCGTGCGGGATCAGCCCGTGGGCCAGGCTCTCGTGGAGACCCGCGGTCTCCAGGCGGATGGGGACGAGCTTGGACCCGCCGACCGACTCCTCGATCCGCTCGATCGCGGCGATGAGCGGCACGAACTCCCGATGCTTCTCGGAGAGGCTCTCCTCGCCGGCCTTCATCGGATCCTCCCTTCGAGCCCGGACCGGGTCCGGGCGTGCGTGTTCGCGTCCTCGACCCCACGGTACGAGCGGCGCGGACGCGCGGCAGGGGTAAGACGACCCGCTGCCGGAGGGCCGGCCGTGGGCGGCCCCGGCTACGGGGTCTCGGACCCGGGCTCGGGTGCCGTCAGGGGCTCACGCTCGGCCCCGGGCTCGCAGCTGCACGCCGAGTCCTCCACCAGGTGGACGCGGACCAGCGCGTACAGCCCGTACAGCACCCGCCGCAGCGACTGAGCCTGATACGTCGTGAGGTCGGGGCGGACCAGCTCCCACCGGAGCGACTCGAGCTCGTCGAGGAGGCGGGCGATCGCGAGGTGCTCGCGAGCCAGGGGGGTCCCGGCCGATCGCTGCCCGTCGAGCCTGCCGGTGACCTGGGCGAAGGGGAATCGGTCCTCGGCCATGGCGTGCGGGATGACCTCGCGGGTGATGCCGTCGTAGACGTCGCACACCCGCTCCCGCAGCTCGAACGCCGGGATCAGCCCCACCACGTCGGCCACCCTGCGGATGTCGTCGGCCCGCCGGATGAACTCCTCGTGTTGCTGGTGCAACGTCTGGGGCGCCATCCCCACGTCCTCTCTGGGGCAACGGTAGCCATCGCCCCGGAGCCCCGGTATAGGTCCGTCGACCCGCGCCCGGCGGGACCGCCGATCGCACCGCGCGAGTACCATCCCCAGACCGGAGAACGGAGGTCCGCCATGGAGACCGTGCGATCGGCCGACGGCACGACCATCGCGTTCGAGCGGTGGGGCCGGGGTCCGGCCCTGGTCGTGGTGGGGGGAGCGTTGAGCGACCGGACCATCGTCGGCGAGCTGGCGCCGCACCTGGCCGGGCTCACCGTGGTGGGCTACGACCGCCGCGGCCGGGGGGACAGCGGAGACACGGCCCCGTACGCGGTCGAGCGCGAGGTCGAGGACCTCCGCGCGGTGATCGACGCTGTCGCGGGGTCGGCGGCCGTGTTCGGTCACTCCTCGGGTGCCGCGCTGGCCCTCGAGGCGGCGGCCGGAGGCCTGCCGATCACCAAGCTGGCCCTGTACGAGCCGCCGTTCATCGTGGACGACACCCGCCCCCCGCTGCCGGACGACTACTTGCCGCACCTCCGGGACCTGGTGGCCGCGGGCCGGCGGGGCGACGCGGTCGAGTACTTCATGACCGTGGGGCCCTCGGTGCCGCCCGAGGTCGTGGCGCAGATGCGCTCGTCGCCGACGTGGCCCGCGCTCGAGGCGTTGGCCCACACGATCGCCTACGACGGCGCGGTGATGGGCGATCACATGGCCGGCCGCCCCCTCCCCAGGGATCGATGGGTCTCGGTGACCATCCCGACCCTGGTGATGGACGGGGGCGCCAGCCCGGCGTGGGCTCGGAACGCCGTCCGCGAGCTGGCCGAGATCCTTCCGAACGCCCGCCGGCGCACGCTCGAGGGCCAGGCGCACGGTGCCGCTCCGGAGGTGCTGGCGCCCGTCCTCGAGGACTTCGTCCTCCACGGATGGGTCTGAGCACCAGGAGACGCCCGGGTCAGGACGGCAGGCGCACCGAGCCGTCCTCGTCGAGGGGCCAGTCCGGATTGTGGGCGACCTCCCACGGGTGGCCGTCGGGGTCGACGAACACGCCGGAGTAGCCGCCCCAGAAGGTCGCGCCGGAAGGCCGGGCGATGCGAGCCCCGGCCCGCTCGGCCTCGCCCATCACCTCGTCGACCTCGGCCGGCGAACGGACGTTGTAGGCGAGCGTCACGCCGCCCCATCCCCCGCCGTCCTCGACCCCGCTGTCCTCGGCCAGCATGCCCCGGTCCCACAGCGCGAGCACGGAGCCGCCGGTCTGGAAGAACACGACGTCGTCCGCCGGCGCGGCCCCGCTGCTCCATCCGAGCGCCTCGTAGAAGCGGCGCGCGCGCCCGAGGTCCCGCACCCCGAGCGTGATCAGGCTCACCCGCTGCTCCACCGGATCCCCACGATCCCCCGCGACGCGTCCATCGCGACCTGCCCCGAGACGAAGACCATCCGCCCCTCCGTCGCCTCTACCACGTGCGTGGAGCCCATCGGTGCCGGCAGATCCGGCGGGTTCACGAAGCGCACCGGGCCATCGGTTCCCGACATCTCGTCTCCTCGCTCCCGGTCTTGCCCTCCC
>JBHGAT010000343.1:0-2515 GCA_041946645.1 Candidatus Velamenicoccus archaeovorus
CTCTCCCTCGTGTTCGTCACGGCCGCCGCCGCGGCCCTGGTCCCGGCGACCCCGGCCGGCGCGGCCTTCCCCTCGACCAACGGGATCGTGGCGTACCGTGCCGACCGGGCGGGCGGTCAGGGCGACATCGCCACGGTGAACCCGGTGAACGGGCAGCAGGCCGTGGTCACCAACACGGCCGAGATGCAGGAGATGGATCCGGCGTGGTCCCCCGACGGGACGCGGATCGCCTTCACCAGGCGGCCCAAGGTGACGCTGCGGCCCGACCTGTTCGTGATGCAGGCGAACGGCCGGGGTCGCGTCCGGCTCACCGCCACCCCGGTGGCCGAGCGGCACCCCGCGTGGTCGCCGGACGGCACGACGCTCGTCTACGCGGCGCGGACCGACATGCGCTCGCCCACGCGCCTGTTCACGATCCGCGCGGACGGCACGGGGCGGCACCAGCTCACGTTCGAGAGCTCGGGGACGTACGACGACGATCCCTCGTGGTCGCCCGACGGCACCGCGATCGCGTTCGAGTCCAACCGCGACGGCGGCTTCCCCGAGCTGTACGTGATGGGCGCCGACGGCTCGAACCCGGTCCGGCTCACCACCAACCACCAGGTGGACGCCGATCCCACGTGGTCCCCCGACGGCACGCGGATCGCGTTCGTCCGGTGCTGCGACGACGGGTCGTCCGAGATCTACGTGGTCAACGCCGACGGAACCGGCGCGGTGAACGTCACGAACACCCCCGACGTGAACGAGTCGGACCCGGACTGGTCGCCCGACGGCCTGCAGATCGTCTTTGCGGCCGCGCCCCGGACCGGTGGGCCCGCCGACGTCTGGGTGATGAACGCCGACGGGAGCGGCCAGCGGGTGCTGGCGGCGGGTCCGGGTGCGGACCTCGCGCCGAGCTGGCAGCCGGACCCCGAGTGCACCGTCGCCGGCACCGGAGGACCCGACCGCCTGCGGGGGACCGACGGCACCGACGTCATCTGCGCCGGCGGAGGGGAGGACGTGGTGAGGGCCCGGGAGGGGTTCGACCTGGTCTACGGTGGTCCGGGCAACGACCTGCTGGTCGGCCAGGACGGCGGCGACCTCCTGTACGGCCAGGGCGGCGACGACGTGATCCGGGCCGGTCCCGGGTTCGACGGCCTGGACGGGAGCGTCGGCACCGATGCCTGCCTGAAGGGCTCCCAGGGCGGCTACCGCCACCACTGCGAGCTGCCCTGAGGCTCGCCGGTCCGTCGATCGGCTCGGTTCCGGAGGCGCTCGGCGGATCACGCCGACGTCCCGGGCCTATGCGCCCGGCGGCTCCGGCCCGGTCTCCCGTCGTTCGTGGCGGGTGAGGCGGCGGTACGTCACCACCGCGAGGGCGATCACGATCGTCGAGGCGAACAGCATCACGCTCGCGAGCGCGTTCAGGGAGGGGAGCGGGCCGCGCCGGGCCGACGCGTAGATCAGGATCGGGATGGTCTGGGTGGAGGCGTCCTTGGACAGCTGCTGGCTGATCACGAAGTTGTCGATCGACGCCGCGAACACGATGGCCACGCCGGCGAAGATCGCCGGCGTCAGCATCGGCAGGAGCACGCGCCGGATCGCGCCCACCGGCGATGCCCCCAGGTCCATGGCCGCCTCCTCGTACTCCTTGCCGATCGAGAGCAGCCTGGCCCGGACCACGATCACCGGGTACGCCATCATGTACATCGACACCCCGGCCACCTGCGCCGCGAAGCCCGACCCGATCCCCCTCACCAGCTGCGTGAAGAACAGGAACAGGGCGACCCCGATCGCGATCTCGGGGGTCACGAACGAGAAGAGCATCAGGAAGTCCACCGTCCCCGAGCCCCGTCCGCGCCACCGGTCGAGCGCGAGCGCGAACGCCACCCCGAGCGGCGTGGCGATGGCCACGACCAGGCCCGAGAGCTTCAGGCTCTGGAACAGGGCCGATCGCAGCTCGGGGTCGTTCCACACCGAGCTCACGTTGCCGACGTACCACTGGGTCGAGAACCCCTGCCACGAGGTGAGCGACCGCGTCCCGTTGAACGAGAACACGACGGCGATCACCACCGGGAGCAGCGTCCAGATCACGTAG
Organism: Candidatus Velamenicoccus archaeovorus; assembly: GCA_041946645.1. Classification (GTDB taxonomy): domain Bacteria; phylum Actinomycetota; class UBA4738; order UBA4738; family HRBIN12; genus DASQQQ01. The sequence continues at coordinate 2,078 of JBHGAT010000343.1, forward strand.
GCGATCGCGACGACCCACAGGAACCGGGCCCGCGACCAGGGGTTCGCCAGCCACGTCCGGAGCCGGCCCGCCTCGCTCGTGGCCACCGGCCGCTGCACCGCCACGCCGCTCACGGCCGCTGCACCGCCACGCCGCTCACGTCCGCCCCAGCTCCTCGGCCGCGGCCGAGGTGGACCGCAGGTAGTACAGCATCGGTGCGATCAGCAGGACGAGCAGCAGCAGCACCAGCGACGCCCCCGTCTGGACCAGCGAGCTGTGCACGGACGCGTCGATCAGGTTGCCGATCATCGCCGTGCCGCGCGTCCCGGCCATGAGCGTGGTCGTGAAGTAGTCGCCGAACATCGGCAGGGCCACGATCACGATGCCGGCCAGGATGGCCTGCCGGGAGAGCGGCAGCGTGACCCGCAGGAACGTCGAGACCCCCCCGGCGCCCAGGTC
>JBHGAT010000344.1:0-2500 GCA_041946645.1 Candidatus Velamenicoccus archaeovorus
GCGTCCCCGATGGCGCGCTCGTGCCGGTCGTCCATGTAGCTGAAGAGCAGGGCGACGGCGACCGCCTCCGGGGAGCGCCGCGCCACCTCCTCGACCACACGGGCGACCTCGGCATCCTCGAGGGGGACGACGACCTGCCCGTCCCAGGCCAGGCGCTCGCGGACCTCGACCCGGTCGCGTCGCCGGACCAGCTCGAGGGGCCGGGGCTGGGCGAGGTCGTACACCTTGGGCCGCTCGCCGGAGCGGTAGCTCAGGATGTCGCGGTAGCCCTCGGTGGCGACCAGCACGACGCGGGCGAGCGTGCCGGTGATGGCGGCGTTGGTCGCGACGGTGGTCCCGTGGAAGACCGACGCGATCCGCTCCAGCCGCGCGCCCCGGTCGGCCAGCTCCGAGACCGCCTCGACGAGCGCGGCCGACGGGTCGGCTGGCGTCGAGGGGACCTTGACGACGATCGACGACCCGTCGTCGGCGACGGCGACGGCGTCGGTGAACGTGCCGCCCACGTCGATGGCGACGATCCACCTGGGCTCGCGGCGCGGACGGGCGCGCCCGGTCCGACCCTGCCCCGCCACTCAGGACCCCTCGCCCTCGACCCGGGCCCCGGCCTCGCCCTCGTCCTCCGCGACCCACGCCGAGATCCTGCTCCGGATCTGCGACAGGAGGCCGACCAGGCCGCCGGGGACGAAGACGACGATCACCAGCAGGATCGTCCCGAGGATCGTGAGCTGGATCCCCGGGTAGTCCACGAGCGAGACCTGCAGGCCCGTCAGCACGCTGGTGCCCAGGATCGGACCCCAGATCGTGCCGAGCCCCCCGATCACGAGCATGGTGACGTCGATCGACATCGGCGTCAGCCCCATGGCCGAGGTGGTGAACGACTGGTTGTAGCTGAGGTAGAGGCCGCCGGCCACGCCCGCGATGAAGCCCGAGATCGCGAACGCGATCACGCGGTACTTCAGCGGGCTGATCCCGCGGGCCGCGGCGTAGGCGGGGGAGTCCCTGATGGTCCGCAGCGCGATCCCCAACCTGGAGGAGCGGATCCAGGCGACCAGGAGCGTCGCGGCGATGACCACCGCGAGGATCGTCCAGAAGTAGGCGCGCAGCGAGGCCGTGGGCGACAGGAAGGAGTAGAGGCCGTCGACGGTCGGGAAGCCGAACGAGCCACCGGTCAGGCCCGCCGGGTCGTTCACCACGATGAACAGGAACACCTGGGCGAACGAGAACGTGAGCAGCGACGTGTAGATGCCGTGCAGCCGGAGCGTCGGGAAGGCGAGCAGGATCGACACGCCGGCGGCCAGCACCCCGCCCGCCAGGATCGCGAGCGGCGGCGGCAGCGGTGTGTGCAGCATCAGCAGGCCCGTGCCGTAGCCGCCCAACGCGTAGATCGCGAGCTGCCCGAAGTTCCAGACCCCGGCGATCCCCAGCACGAAGTTCCAGCTGATGTTGAGCACCAGCGTGATCATCGCGGTCACCATCACGCCGATCGCGTAGTCGTCCGACCACACGAGCGGGACGAGGGCCACCACCGCGACCAGGGCCGCGATGCCCGCCCGCTCGCCGGCGCTCAGCGCCCGGCCCCGCCCGATCCGGGTCGTCGCGGGCAGGACGGCCGTCTCGGCACCGGCCGCCGTGACGGAGCTCACAGCCGCGCCTCCTCCGGTCGGCCCTTCAGGCCCTGGGGCCGGACGATCAGGACCAGCAGGATGATCCCGTACAGGATCGGCAGCGACCAGGTGGTCCCGACGAGCACCTCCGCGGTGGCCTGGATGAGGCCGATCGCGTACGCGGCGTACAGCGTGCCCGGCAGGCTCCCCAGCCCTCCGAAGATCACCACGATGAGGGCCTCGAGCAACGGCAGGTCCCCCGCGCCCGGGTACGCGAAGAACTTCGCCCCCAGGAAGACGCCGCCGATCCCGGCCAGCGCGGAGGCCAGGCCCATCGTGAGCGGGTACAGCTTCATCACGGGGACGCCCATCAGCCGCGCCGCGTCCAGGTCCTGCGCCACGGCCCGGATCGCGAGCCCCCACCGGGTCCGGGCCAGGAACAGCCCCAGGCCCGCCATCAGGCCGATCGAGACCAGCGCCATGGCGAGGTTCTGGTAGGACAGGTCGACACCCCGGTAGACGTCGATGCCGCCGCTCACGACGGGCGTCACGTTCTTCTGGAACGGCCCGAAGATCTGCAGCGCGACGTTCGCGAAGACGATCGCGACCGCGAACGTCGTGATGAACGTCACCATCTCGAAGTCGAACCCTCGACGACCCATGAGCGGCTGGACCGACACGAGCTCGGTGAAGGTCCCGAGCGCGAACGTGATCACGAACGCGAACACGATCGCGAGGATCGGGCTCCACCCCGCGACCACCAGGATGCCCCACCCCACGAAGCTGCCGACCATGACCATCGAGCCCTGGGACATGTCGAGGATCCGCAGCGTCCCGTAGATCAGCGTCATCCCGATCGCGACCAGGCCGTAGATCGAACCGAGCACGACGGTCTC
>JBHGAT010000345.1:0-2485 GCA_041946645.1 Candidatus Velamenicoccus archaeovorus
CGCTCGGCGGGAGCCAGCACGCTGAGGGCGCCCGTCAGGACGGCCCGCCGGGACGCGGTCACGCGTTCGGCACCGCGCCGGCCCGCCGCGGTCAGGGCCACCGTGGTCACGCGCCCGTCCTCTCCCACCCCCCGTCGGACCAACCCGGCCGCCTCCAGCCGGTCGACCAGCCGCACGGTGCCGGAGGACGTCAACCCGAGCACCCTGCCCAGCAGGTCGATCGACGGATCCTCCAGGAAGCGTCCGAGCGCCGAGAGCGCCACCGCCCCGTTGTCGGCCTGACCGCTGGCGCCGGCGATCGCGGCGCGCATCCGATCGGACAGCGCGAGGGCCAGCGCGCCGAGGAGGTTCTCCGTCTGCTCGTCGCTCACGCCGGCTCGCCGAACGCGTAGTCGAGCTCGAACGACGACCGCGAGCCGTGGGGTGCGCGGCCCGAGCCCGAGCCGCGCAGCCCCTCGAGGCCGCCGGTCCCCGAGCCCGGGACGACCGACCAGGTGGAGCGGGCCTCCTCGCCGTCGTACTCCCCGACCGTCTCGAGCACCACCGACCCCGACCGCCCCCCGATCGTCGCGGTGATCCGTTGCAGGCCGACGTATCGGGCCGTCCCGTCCGGCCGATAGGCCATCAGCCACTGCACGGCGCCCTCGCCTTCGATGTCGCCCTCGAACCGCTGCGTCACCGCGGCGCGCGTGAGCTTGCCACCGCCCTCGAGCTCCTCGTACGGCTGCTCGTCCCAGGACGTCACCTCGAACGAGCCCCTCGCCAGCGGCATCGCGTCCTCCCTCCCTCGCTCCGGCAGGCCCGCCCCCGCAGGCCGATAGATGCATGCGTCACGCAACTATGTGCCACGAGGGATCCGGTGGTCAAGCCGCGGGAGTCGGAGCCGTGCGTCCCACGGACGGCGGCACAGCCGCACAGCCCCCCCGACACCGCCGGCCCGCTAGTGCAGGAACAGGCCGAACGCCCGGCGGGCGTCGATCTCGCGTTCGAAGATGTGGACCGTGAGACCGGGCTGGTGGCGGATCTGGACGGCGGTCTGGTGGCTGGCCTCCACGAGCACGACCCGGTCCAGCCGGCTCAGGACCTTGACCTCCGAGCTGTCCTCGAATCGGTCGACCGCATCGCCCACGGCGAGCACGAAGCGTTGCTGATCGATGGATGAGCGCATGTTCTGTAGCCCGAGTATCGGACACGGACGGCCGAGGAGCCATCGCCCGAACGGATGCTCCTCGCACGGCCCTCTGGAGGGCGGATCCCTCCTCCCCCTCGTAGGGCGAAGGTCCGTGGCGCTCCGGGGGAACGGTTCGACCCGCGGCACGGCCTGGCGGTGGTGTCGTGGTCTGCCGATGGTCACCGAGCCTCCGCTCGGGCCGCCCGGCACGTGGAAGCCGGGCCCTCCGAGCGTTCCACCGCCCGGCCCCACCCGGGAGCCTTGAGGCTGAGCGGGGAGCAGGAGGGACGTCATGCCGTACGAGATCCAGGTCGAGGAGGTGCCGGAAATGCTGGTCGCCTCCGTCCACCGGCACGTGTCGATGGCGACCGTGGGCACCGAGATGCCCGAGGCCTTCCGCCAGCTCGGGGAGGCGGTCCGCGAGGTGGGCTACGGCGTGGGCATGCCGGGCGCGGAGTACCTGGGAGAGGTGAACCCCGAGACCGACTGGGAGATGGTCGTGTTCATGCCGGTGGCCCGCCCGTTCGAGCCGCCGGAGGGGATGCGGCTCGAGACCCTGCGTGGCGGGACCTTCGCCTCGACGATCCACCGGGGCCGCTACGACCGGTGCGGTGAGGCCTACGGGGCGCTGCACGCGTGGATGGCCGAGCACGGGAAGCAGGTGGTCGGCCCGCCCCGCGAGCTCTACCTCAACGACCCCAACGAGGTGGGCCCCGACGCCACCGAGATGGAGATCCTGTTCCCCATCGGCTAGCCTCGCCTGCCCCCGTTCCATCGACGGCGGAACGGGCGAGCCCGGGATGCGGCATCGAGGGAGGATTGTCCCGCCCGCGATGGATCGCGGATGGATCATCGGAGCGGGGGAATAGCCGCGCCCCGGCGGATGTTCCCTCGACATGGTGAGACCCGGCTGAGGCCGGTGCACTTGCCCCCCTCTCGACAGGCGTGGGGCCCCCGTCAACGGACGGGGGCCTTCGCCTTTCCCGGCCCAGGCACCGCACCGGCTCCCGCCGCCCCAAGGCCGTCGGTGAGGTGCTGAGGTCCTATCCAGCAACCCTCCGGGCCCTTCGTCGCGATGGCGTCGAACCCACTTGTGCACCGTCGCTGAGTCTCCCCATGCGATGGCCCAGGAGAGCCTCCGTCCGGTCCGGAGTCGTCATCCCGAACCGTGAACGGCGGCTCTCGTCCGTCACCAACCTAGGTGGGAACCACAGCTAGCGCGCCACGCGGTAGCGGAGGTAGACGACCCTCGAGCTGAAGGTGCGGGTCTCGACGAGCTCGAGATCCACCCGGCGCTCGTGCCGGGGGAAGAAC
>JBHGAT010000346.1:0-2483 GCA_041946645.1 Candidatus Velamenicoccus archaeovorus
GTCAGCACCCAGCCCGCGCCGGTCACCCCGCTGGCGATCCGGAACTCCGATACGTCGCGGAGCACGCCCTTCACGCGCATGTTCCGGCGGAGCTGCTGGTTGCGGTACTCGACCCGGTAGCGGCGACCCACCTCGAGCCCCTCGATCATGGGGCGGAGGCGGTCCACCCGGCGGAGCAGCTCGGCGAACGCCCGCACCATGCGCGAGCGGCGCTCCGCGCCCGCCCGCGACGCCGCCCGGAGGTTGAACCACGACACGCGCCGTCCGTCCAGGAGCAGCCACGCCATCTCCTCGTCCTCGACCTCCGTGGCGACGCGTGGGGGCGCGAGCTCGGCGGCTCGGGCGATCTCGGCCGCGAGGTCCACGCCCGCCGCGGGCTCGAGCGGCCGCTCGTTCGGCCCCTCCAGCTCCTCGAACCCCTCGTCCGGCATGCATCGACCTCCCCGGAGCCGTCGTCGGCGGCCCGGCCCCGACCAGTATGGCCGTATGGTTCCCCCATGCGCCTGGACGAGCGGAACCGCGCGCCCGAGCCCGTGCTCGGCCGGCGGGCGATGGGGGAGGAGGTCCTGGTCGTCCTGTCCCTGTCGCTGCTCGCGAGCGCCGTCTACGCGATCATCAGCATCGCCTCGGCGCCGGTGAAGGGCGTCACGGTGAGCGTCGTGCCGCCGGTGCCGTTCCCCACGCAGCTCGCGAACTTCGTGTTCGGGCTCGCGCCGGTCTGGCTGGTCGTGTACCTGGTGCGGCGGAACGGGGAGGGCGCGGCGGCGATCGGGCTCGGGACCCGTCGGCTGCGCGAGGACGTCGTCCGCGGCGTGGTCCTGTTCGCGGTGGTCGGGCTGGCCGGGATCGGCGTGTACCTGGGCGCGGTGGCCCTCGGCGTGAACCGGTTCGTGGTCCCGGTGCCGCCGGGGCACTGGTGGACGGTCCCGGTGCTGTTCATGAGCGCGATCCAGGCGGCGCTGGTGGAGGAGGTGATCGTCGCCGGCTACCTGATCACCCGGCTCGAGCAGCTCCGGCTGACCCCGGTGGCCGCGATCGGCGCGAGCGCGCTGCTGCGGGGGACGTACCACCTGTACCAGGGTTGGGGCGGCTTCGCCGGGAACCTGGCCATGGGGCTGCTGTTCGGGTTGGTCTTCGTGCGGACCCGACGGGCCTGGCCGCTCGTGGTGGCGCACCTGCTGCTCGACCTCGGCGCCGGGGCCGGGTTCCTCCTGTTCCGGAGCCACCTGCCCGGGTTCTCCTGACGGCCGCGTCGTAAGCCCGTCGAGCTAGGCCCATCGACCGTACCGGCCGGGACGCCTCCCTCCTACACTGGTTGGCCACACCAGGAGGCCACGATGAACGCCGTCTTCGAGTACCTGCAGGGTCGTGGCGTGGTGTTCACGGTCATCCCGCATCGCGTGACGGAGGACGGCCGTCCCCGGCCGGTCGACACCCCGGACGAGGCCACCGTCCGGACCGAGGTCGTGATGACCGGCTCGGGTCCGTCCATCATGGTGATCCCCGGCGCTCGCGAGCTCGACCTCGACCTGGCGCGTGCCGCCGTGGGCGACCCCGATGCGCGGCGGGCCACCGAGCTCGAGCTGCTCCGGCTGTTCCCCGGGTACGATCCCGGCACGGTGCCGCCGCTCTCCTTGATGCTGCTCGCGCCGATGTACGTGGACCCCGCGGTGGCCTCGCGGCGGGCGATCGTGTTCGCGGCCGGGCGGTCCGACGTCTCGGTGCGGATCGCCACGCGCGACCTGTTCGGGACCGATCCGGTGGTGATCACCCCGCTCACGACGCCGGCACCGGTGGAGCTGGTCGACCCGGCGTAGCTACTGGAGCCGCCGGGGGATCCGGCGCTCCCACCGCCGTGACCACCGGACGGCGCCGTCCTCGCGGACGTCGAGCTCGATCTCCACGTGGTACGCCCGGGCGTCGGACCGCACCACCTGCCGGGCCTCGGTCTCCACCTTCGCCTCGGGCCAATCGAGCGCGAACACGGTCCGGGCCTCCGCCCGTGCATCGCCGGGGTCGATCGTCGAGACCTCGACCCAACCCCCGTAGTCCTCGAGCATGGCCGGGCGGTCGCCCTCGGCGGGCGAGCTGCCGCGGTTCCGGATCACGGCGCGCGTGCGCCGCCCCAAGACGTCGTGCTCGATCCGCCACGTCACCTCGTCCATCGGGTGTCCCTTGGCCGACTCGAACCGCTCCTGCTCGCGGGTGGAGGCGGGGAGCACCGGGCGCTCCCGGACGGGCGACGGCCCCTCCAGCACGGGGAGGAGCAGTCGCGAGGCCGCCCGGTCGATCGTCAGCGTGAGGGGCTCCGGCGGCGTCCAGACGTTGGGCCAGTCGGTACCGGCCAGGTCCAGGCGGATCCGGTGCCCGGCCTCGAACACCCACGAGGTCAGCAGGAAGTCGAGCTCCACGCGGTACGCGCGACCGGGCTCGAGCGGTTCGGGCGTCTCGTGCGAGCCGCGATGGGTGAGGTTCAGGAACCC
>JBHGAT010000347.1:0-2480 GCA_041946645.1 Candidatus Velamenicoccus archaeovorus
TGGGGAGCGTTCACCACCAGCACGCCGCGCCGGGTGGCCGCCTCGACGTCGACGTTGTCGAGCCCGATCCCGGCCCGCGCGATCACCTTGAGCCGCTCGCCCGCATCGATCACCTCGGCGGTGACCCGGGTCTGCGAGCGCACGACGAGCGCGTCGTACGCCCCGATCGCGCCGGCCAGGTCGCCGGCCGCGAGCTCGGGACGCACGTCCACATGGAAGTCCCGGCGGAGCATGTCGAGCCCCGCCGCGGATAGGGGCTCCGTGACCAGCACGCGCATGCCGGCTACTCCGCGTTCGCGAACACGTCTTCCGCCGCGGCCACGGCGGCCCCCCGCTCGACCTTGTACCCCAGCCGCTCCAGCGTCATCTCGAGCGCGGCCAGGCCGCGCAGCATGTCGAGCCGGTCGTAGTAGCCGAGGTGCCCGATCCGGAAGACCTTGCCCTTCATCGGCCCCTGCCCCGGCGCCAGCACGACGCCGAAGTCGGCCCGGACCATCGCGCAGATCCGGTCGGCGTCGATACCGTCGGGCGCTCGGATCGCCGTCACGGTCCAGGCCCGATCCGGGTCCTCGCCCGACAGCTCCAGGCCGAGCGCCTCCACGCCGGCCTTGATCGCGCGCGAGAGCAGGTGGTGCCGGGCGTACGCGGCCTCGGGACCGTCCTGGTAGTACAGGCGGAGCGCGGCGTGGAGCCCCTGGAGCACCGAGATGGCCGGGGTCCACGGGTTCTCCGGGTCGGGGCGCGCGTAGAAGTCCTTGTAGAGGCCCCAGTCGAAGTAGAACCGCGGGCACGTCGCCGAGGCCCGAGCCTCCCACGCGGCCTCGGACACCGCGACGAACGCGAGCCCCGGCGTGGCCGAGAGGGCCTTCTGCGAGCCGGCCACCGCGACGTCGATCCCCCATCCGTCGAAGTCGAAGGGCACGGCCCCGAGCGACGACACGGCATCGACGATCACCAGGGCCCCGGCGTCCTTGGCCACCCGGGCGGAGGCCTCGACGTCGTGCACGACGCCGGTCGAGGTCTCGCTGTGGGTGAGGAGCACGGCCTTGGCCGGCTCCTGGGCCAGCGCGGCAGCCACGTCGGCGGCCTTCACCGTGCGACCCCACTCGTAGTCGATCGTCCGGACCCGCAGGCCGTAGGCGGTGGCGATCTTGGCCATCCGCTCGGCGAAGTAGCCGGCCAGCGGCACGAGCACGGCATCGCCGGGCGAGAAGCAGTTGGCCACGGCCGACTCGAGACCGCCCGTGCCGGAGGCGGTCATCACCAGGACGTCGCACCTGGTGCGGTACAGGCGCTGGAGACCCTCGGTCACCTCGCGCAGCATCCGCCCGAACGCCGGGCCGCGGTGGTAGACGAGGGGGCCGCCCTGTGCGAGCAGCACCTCGGGCGGGACGGGGGTGGGGCCGGGGGCGAGGATGATCTCGGGTCTGTCCACGGTCGCTCGAACACCTCCGGGGTCTGCGACGGACGGCTGCGGGACGATCCCACGCGCATCTCGCGCGGTACCGGCCAGCGTATCATCTGATGGCCGCCGGACCGGCGGCGCTCACGTGTATGGCGACCCTCGTCTTCCTGCTGAAACGGTTCGTCGCCCAGCGGCTCCTGGGGTTGGCCATCGTGGTCACCCTGGCCTTCACCGTCGGCGTCCTCGTGGCCGGCCCGATCTACGCGGACGCCGCCCGGGAGGCCATCTTCTCCTCGGCCATCCGGACCTCGCCCGTGAACGTGGTCAACGCGCGCTTCGCCGTCTACGGCGATCCAGGGTTCGACGCGGCCGGGGTCGACGCCGAGGTCCGCGACGCCACCGCGGCGCTGCCGCTGTCCCGGCTGATCTCGCAGGGTCGCGGCACGGTCCGGCTGGCCGCGGCGGGGTCGCCGGGGGCGCCGCTCTCGATCACGGTGCTCTTCCGCGACGGCGCCGTGGACCACGTCCCCTACCGGGGGCGGCCGCCGGGACCGGGCCAGATCGCGCTGCCCCAGGCCATCGCCCGGGTCCTGGGGGTGGGCCGGGACGACCGCGTGACGATCCTCGGCCCCACCGACGAGACGGCCACGCTGACCGTCGCGGGGACGTTCGACCGCCCCGAGCCGGCCGACAACGACTACTGGTACGGCGGTCAGTCGCCGTTCCCCGCCGCGGACCAGCGGGCCCCGGGCGTGCTCGGCGTGGCCGGCGCCCTCCCCCCGCTGCTGATGGAGCGGAACGCGTACCTGGAGACGATCCCTCGTCTGGACGTGACCACCGAGTACGTATGGGACGCCTACCTCGACTACCGAGGGCTTGCGTTCGCCAGGGGAGCGTCGCTCCCTGGGCGGATCTCGCAGATCGACGCCGAGCTGCACGGCGATCCCGAGCTCTCGACGCTCAAGGTCACGACCGGTCTCCCCACGCTGATGGAGCTGGTCCGCCAGCGCATCTCACGGCTCCGCGTGCCGATCCTGCTGGTGGTCTTCCAGATCGGCGCCGTCACCCTGGCCGT
>JBHGAT010000348.1:0-2477 GCA_041946645.1 Candidatus Velamenicoccus archaeovorus
TACGGACCCGTGGCCACCAGGAACCGTCCGTAGTCCTTGGTGTGTCCCTCGGCCGCGCCGAGCGGCGCATCGCCGTTCGGGGGGATCGGCGCCGTGGCCGCCATGGCGAACCGGAAGGGCAGGTCCCCGGCCGGCTCGGTCAGGTGGATCACCAGCGTCTTGTCGTCCGGCGTCTCCAAGCCCTCGATCGAGTCGGCCTTGCCCGCGCCGAAGTCGTCGAAGCCCTTGATCACCGAGTAGTAGAAGCTGTAGCCGTTGACCGCGGCGTTGGGGTCCGCCTCACGCTCGAGGGCCCGGACGAAGTCGCCCGAGGTCACCTCGACGTCCTGGAAGGGCGGCGCGTACTTGATGCCGCTCTTCAGGGTGAACGTCCAGGTCAGGCCGTCCGAGGACACCTGGGGCATGTCCGCCGCGATGTCCGGCTGGAGCTCCGTGCCACCCTGGTCGGTGGGATGACCGTTGTACGACAGGAGCGTCCGGAGCAGACAGCACCGGTAGTACTCCCAGGTGATCGAGTAGTACTCCTTGGCCGGGTCGAACGCGGCGCTCACGTCGGACAGCAACGCGAGCTGCAGCGTGCCGCCCTGCTGGAGCTCCTGGCCCGCCGAGCCGCTGGCCGACGGGGTCTCGGCACCGCCCCCGCCTCCCCCACACGCCGCTGCAGCGAGCCCGAGCACGCCGACGAGCGCCACGAGCTTGAGATATCGCTTCACTGCAACCCCCCTCTCCATGTCCTGCGTTGCCGGGGTTCTCTACCAGAGCATGTGAGACGTCCCCCTCGGTTGCCTCCTTTCGGATTCCTGTCCTACGCAGTTCTATACGGTCAGCCGCCCGTGCGCGGATCGAGCGAGTCGCGAAGGCCGTCCCCGACCAGGTTGAAGGCCAGGGTGGTCGTGAACAGGAAGACACCTGGGAAGACCATCATCCACCAGGCGACGGTGAAGATGTCGCCCGCCTCGGCGAGCTGCCGGCCCCAGGACGGCGTGCTCGGCGGCACCCCGACCCCCAGGAACGACAGGGCGGCCTCGAACAGGACGTTGTTCGGGATGATCAGCGTCATGTAGACGATGATGGGGGCCGCGACGTTGGGGAGGATCTCGCGGAACATGATGCGGAGGTTGGAGGACCCCATCGACCGGGCGGCCTCGACGAACTCCTTCTCTCGGAGCGACAGGACCTGCCCCCGGACGATCCGGGCGATGTACGGCCAGCTGAACAGGCCGATCACGTAGCTCACCAGCAGGAGGCCGGGCTTGATGAGGCCGGCCAGGCAGCCCTGCTTGTCGAGGCCGCAGGCCGCCACCAGGCCGAGCGCCAGCAGCAGCACGGGGAGCGAGAGGACCACGTCGATGGTCCGGGAGATGACGGTGTCGACCTTCCCCCGGTAGAAGCCCGCCAGCATCCCCAGCACGACGCCGATCACGGTGGCCATGCCGGTGGCGAAGAGCGCGATGAACAGCGACGTGCGGGCGCCGTAGATCACTCGGACCATCAGGTCGCGCCCCGCGGTGTCCATGCCGAACCAGAACCCGCTGTGCGGGCCGCTGGGGAGCCCGAACGCGTCCAGCTGGTCCAGGTAGACGTCGTTGGGGCCGTGACCGACCCACTTGGCGACCAGGGGAGCCATCAGGGCCAGCGCGCCCATCAGCGCGATCACGACGACCCCCGCCAGGGCGAATCGGTCCTTCCGGAACCGCCGCCAGAACAGCTCCCAGGGGCTGCGGCCGATGACCTCCTTCGGTGCCTCCCCCCCCGCGGCCGGGGCGCCGCCGACCGGTCCGCCGGTGAGAACGTCAGACTGCACCTGGGTCATGGCTCGGTCCGTCTCCCTCCGCCGGGACGCTGCATCTTAGTCGCGGGGTGTTCCCCGGCACAATCACCCGTATCGCGGAACTATACGCACGTGAGGGCGGATCTCGCTCGGGACCTTCAGCCCCGAAGCAGGGAGACCAGTCGCGGGACGATGTCCACGCCCCGAACCGTTCCGAGGGAGCCCCCGGCGCAGGCACGCTCCCCGAACGCGGTCGTCCCGTCGGGGCGCACCCCCGCCCCGCTCACGAGCAGCGGCACGGGCTCGGCCGTGTGGGCCTTCCGAACGCACGAGGTCGAGTGGTCGGCCGTGACCGCGATCACGGTGCGGCGCAGGTCGATCCTGGCCAGCACCTGGGCGAAGAAGGCCCGGTCGATCAGCGAGATGATGTCGCGCTTGTCCTCGGCCCTGCCGTCGTGGGCCGGCACGTCCGGGCCCTTGATGTGCACGTAGAGGGCGTCGAACCCCTCCAGGGCCTCGCCCGCGAGCTCGGCCCAGCGCGCGTACGCTTCCTCGGTCGCCAGCCGGGGGGCGTCCACGGGGGCCATGCCCAGGATCGTGGCGATCCCCCGCTCGACCGGCATCTCGACGAAGCAGCCCCAGGCGGGCCCGAACCGCTCCGTGATCGGCTGGAGGTGCGGCACGTGGTCGCCGCCGTCCCGGGTCA
>JBHGAT010000349.1:0-2459 GCA_041946645.1 Candidatus Velamenicoccus archaeovorus
CCGGCGGTGTGCGCGAAGTACGTCTCCGGGCTCTCGCCATGGTGCTCCTTGCCGCGGATCCCGCCGAAGGAGGGGATCCGGAGCACCACCGGCATGGGCACCCGACCCCGGGTCCGCATCCGGTACTTCGCGAGGTGCCCGATGGCCTGGTCGAGCGCCGGGTACGAGAACCCGTCGAACTGCAGCTCGGCGATGGGCCGCCACCCGGCCAGGGCCAGCCCGACGCACATGCCGGCGATCCCGGCCTCGGCCACCGGCGTGTCGAACACGCGATCGCGACCGAACTCGGCCTGTAGCCCCTCGGTGACCCGGAACACCCCGCCGAGCGCACCGACGTCCTCGCCGAACACCAGCGTCCGCGGGTCGCCGGCCAGCGCGTCGCGGAGCGCCCGGTTGAGGGCGCCGACCATCGTGTGCTCACCCACCGAGGGCGTCCTCCCGCACCCGGGCGAGCGTGGCCGGGGGCCGTTCGAACGCGAAGGCGAGCAGCTCGTCATCCGGGGGTGGGGGCAGGGCCACGACCTGCGCGCGGACGTCCGCGACCCAGGCTTCGGCCTCGGCCTCGCACGCGGCGACGAAGCGTTCCTCGGCCGCGCCGGTGCGAGCCAGGAATCTGGCGAACCGTTCGATCGGATCCCGTTCGCGCCAGGTCTCGATCTGCTCCTCGCTCCGGTAGCGGGTGTCGTCGTCGGCCGTGGAATGGGGGCCCATCCGGTACGTCACCGCTTCGATCAGCGTGGGGCCGCCGCCCCCGCGGGCGCGCTCCACCGCCTCGCGCGTGGCTCGGTACACGGCCAGGACGTCGTTGCCGTCGACGCGGACGCCGGGGAAGCCGTAGCCCTCGGCCCGGCGCGCGATCGGCCCGGCCGTCTGCTCCTCGAGCGGGACCGAGATGGCCCAGCCGTTGTTCTGGCAGAGCAGGATCACGGGCACCCCGAACACGCCGGCCAAATTGGCGCCCTCGTGGAAGTCGCCCTCCGAGGTCGACCCGTCGCCGAAGTAGGCCAGCGCGCACGCGCCGTTGTCGTCGAGCTTGGCTCCAAGCGCCCAGCCCACCGCGTGGACGATCTGGGTGGCGACCGGGACGCAGATCGGCGCGAACCGGCTGGCCACCGGGTCGTAGGCGCCGCCGTGCCACGTGCCGCGGTGGTACTGGAGGTACGCGATCACGTCGACCCCTCGGGTCACGGCGGCGGCCAGCTCGCGGAACGAGGGGAACACCATGTCCTCCGGCCCCAGAGCGAAGGCGCTGCCGACCTGCGCCGCTTCCTGTCCCTCGAACGGCGGGTAGACGGTCAGCTCGCCCTGCCGCTGGAGGGCCATGCACTCGCGGTCCAGCCGCCGGGACCGCACCATCAGCCGGAGCAGCTCGCGGAGCTCAGCGGCCGACAGCCCGACGTCCGTGTCACCCACCGCCGTGCCGTCCGGCGCCACGAGCTGGAGGAACGGATCGTCGCGGCGCTCCGGATGCGTGGTCATGCTGGCGGGAACCCCTCGCTGGACGGCGGATCGGCGAGAGCATATACACTGCTCCTTCACCGTGGTCCCGAGCGCCGAGCTCCGCGTCTACCAGCCCCTCGAGGCGTTCCCACCGGAGGAGCAGTCCCGGTGGGAGCGGTTCATCGTCGAGGGCGGGCACCTGCGGGCTCGGCGCACGCGGTACCGGCAGCGTGTAACGTCGAAGGGGCTGGGGATCCTCGCCGAGGGCGGGGAGGGGGCCGACGTCCGGTTCGTGGGCGGTTCCTACTACGTGTGTCCGTGGCGCACCCGGCTGCGCGTGCTGGCCGGCCTTCTGGCGTTCCTCGAGGCCGCGCCGTTCGAGGGCAGCGAGGCCTTCGTCACCCGTGACGACGCCAAGAAGGCGTCCAAGGAGCTGGCCCGGATGCGCAAGCGCGATCCGTCCGCGGTCGCGCACATCATGCAGAGCCCGTGGCACGTGCCGGTCCGGTGGTTCGCCCTGTTCTCGGATGAAGAGCGCCACCTGACCGATGATCGGGGCCGGCACCGGCTGCGGTACGTGACCACGGCCCGTCGCGCGATGGCACGAGCGGAGAAGGCCATCCCCGCGCTGCGGCGGACCGATCTCGGCTCGGTGGCGGATGTGATCGTCGAGCTGTACGAGTGGCTCTCCGCCTTCGACCCGCGCTCGATCGTGGAGCTCGACTACGGGGAGCTCTGCGACCTCATGACCTGGGACGACCTGGACAACGACCACTCCGCCCGGGACCTGCAGGACGCGATCGCCGCGCTGTCGTCCGAGGAGCTGCCCCGCTCGGCCGAGCTCTACCAGGCGGTGATCGGTCACTGGGCCGAGGTCCGGAGCCACGAGACCCTGAACTAGGGGCCGCCCGCGCCGGGGAGGCGGCCCGCGCCCGTGGCGACCCGGGGGATCGAGTGGCCAGGGGCAGGATCGAACTGCCGACACCGCGGTTTTCAGCCGCGTGCTCTGCCAACTGAGC
>JBHGAT010000035.1:0-10913 GCA_041946645.1 Candidatus Velamenicoccus archaeovorus
CGCGCCACGTCGCGACGGAAGTACACCAAGGCCCCCAGGAGCGTCCCGATGTGCAGGGCCACGTCGAACGTCTTGTTGAGCGCGGGGTCCTCCAGGATCGACCAGCCGAACGCCCACGGCACCAGGATCAGGTGGCCCGAGCTCGAGATCGGCGCGAACTCGGTCACCCCCTGCGTGATGCCGAGCACGATGGCCTGCAGGATGCTCGTCGAGCGTCTCCTTCCGGGCGGCCGCCGGAGCAGCCCGGCGAGCGGCGCACATGCTACCCGGGGAACGCGCTCGGTGGCGGCGCCACCGTGACCGAGAGCGTGCCGAACGCGACCGCGAAGGCCACGCGCTCGGCCTGGTCGGGCTCCACCAGCAGGATCAGCGTGGCGGTCCCCGTCCCGCCGACGGAGCCGAGCGCCCCCGACGACCCCTGCCGCGCGTCGATCACCCGCAGCACCTCGAGCCCTTGGGCCACCGTGTCGGTGTAGGGGTGCGGCCCCCCGAACGTCGCGAGCAGATCGACCAGGTCCCCGGCCCGGACCGCGCCCGGGGGGATGTCCACGGCTACGGGGAACGCTCGCAACCCCGAGGGCACCAGCGCTGCGACCGGCCCCGCGCCGGCGGCGGCCAGCCGCGTCCGGGTCAGCGGCTCGCCCGCGCCGAGCGGGGCGGCCAGCACCCGGCCCTCGGCGTCCCCGGCCGACCGGATCGCGCCGGGCGGCGCGTACGCGGAGGGTAGGTCGCGCGACGTGAGGTCCCCCTCCCCGAGCACAGTGCCCCTGGGGAGCTCGTGCGCCGCCACGAGCACCCGGACCACGTCGCCCGTCACCGGCCGGAGGGCCTCCAGCCGGGCGGCGTACCCCCGGACCAGCAGGAACGCGGCCCCGCCCGCGGCGATCGCGAGCAGCGCGAGGGCCTTGGACGCGAGGGACCACCGCCGTCGGAGCACGGCGCGGACGCTAGCGCCGGCGCCCCGGCGCCGCCGTGATCTGCCTCACACCCCTCGGGGCTTGCGCTCGACCAGCGGCAGCACGCGGACGCGGAACTCCTCGAGCGCCTCGCGCCCGGCGATCATCGCGATGGCTTCTCGGATGCGGTCGCCCAGCTGGTCCGGCGCCTCGGTGGTGCGGATGCGGGCCTCGATCGTGACGAGGACGGGGTCGGTCATGCGGGCGATGGTACCCGGGGGGCTCAGACCTCGAACCGGGCACCCTCGAGCGCGTGGGCGCAGGGGCAGTCGCGCTCGGCCGGCAGCGCGGGGATCACCGCGAACAGGAGGTCCCGGAGCCTCGCGTTGTTCTGCTCGAAGACCCGGATCACCTCCTCGTGGGTGACCGGCGGGATGCCCTCGACCCCCACGTCGTAGTCGGTGATCAGCGAGATGTTCGCGTAGCAGAGCTCGAGCTCGCGGGCCAGGACGGCCTCGGGGTACTGGGTCATGTTGATGACCTCCCACCCGATCGAGGCGAACCATGCGGACTCGGCCCGTGTGGAGAACCGTGGTCCCTCGATCACCACCACCGTGCCGCGCTCGTGCAGCGGGATCTCGAGCCGGCGGCCCTGGTCCACGATCACGCCCCGCATCGTGGGGCAGTACGGGTCGGCGAACGAGATGTGCGTGGTGACCGGTCCGTCGTAGAAGGTGTTCGGGCGGTCCCGCGTCCGGTCGACCAGCTGGTCGCAGATCACGAATTCGCCCGGCTTCACGTGCGGCTGGAGCGACCCGCACGCGTTCGGTCCGAGGATCCGCTGCACGCCGAGCTCCTTCATCGCCCAGAGGTTGGCCCGGTAGGGCACCCGGTGGGGAGGGAGCTCGTGCTTGGGTCCATGCCGGGGAACGAACGCCACCCGCCGCCCCCCCACCGTCCCGATCACCGGCGGCGCCGACGGCTTGCCGTAGGGCGTGTCCACGTCGACGGTCTCGGTGTCCTCGAGGAACGCGTAGAACCCGGACCCGCCGAAGACCCCGATCTCGGCGGTGCTCAGGAGGTCTTCCCCCCGGTGCCGGCGGCGGTCTTGGAGCCGCCGTCCGAGCCGGACGAGCCGGACGAGCCGGACGGGCCGGACGGGCCGGAGCCGCCGTCCGTCCCCGTCGTGGAGGAGCCGGACGATCCCGAGCTCGCGTCGCCGGACGCCGCCTTGGGCTTGGACCGGTTGTCGGTCGCGTAGAACCCCGACCCCTTGAACACGATGCCGGCGGGGTGGAACACCTTGCGGAGGGTCCCCCCGCAGACGCCGCACGTGGTGAGCGGCTCCTCGGACAGGCGCTGGAACACCTCGACGTGCTGGCCGCACTGCGTGCACGCGTACTCGTAGGTCGGCATGACGCATGGATTCTAGCCGACCGGGTAGATGCACCCGACCGCCGCGGCGCTGTGGGCCGCCCGGAGGACTGGAGCCCGGGTTCGTCCACGGAGTACACTCGCGGTCCCTTCCGGAGGGGGGTGCTCGCATGAACGTCAAGAAGGCCGTCATCCCCGCGGCGGGCATGGGCACCAGGTTCCTGCCGGCGACCAAGGCGCAGCCCAAGGAGATGCTGCCGATCGTGGACAAGCCGGCGATCCAGTACGTGGTGGAGGAAGCGGTCCGCGCCGGCATCACCGAGATCCTCATCATCACCGGCCGCGGCAAGCGCACGATCGAGGACCACTTCGACCGGTCCATGGAGCTCGAGCACTTCCTCGAGAGCAAGGGCAAGTTCGACGAGCTGAAGGAGGTCCGCGAGATCTCGGACATGGCGGCGATCCACTACATCCGTCAGAAGGAGTCGCTCGGGCTCGGCCACGCCGTAGCCACGGCCGAGGTCTACGTGGGGCGCGAGCCCTTCGCCGTGCTGCTGGGTGACGACATCATGACCGAGGGCAACCCGCTCCTGCAGGAGATGCTCCGCGTGCACGACCGGTACGGGCGCAGCGTGATCGCGGTGCAGGAGGTCCCTCGGGAGGACATCAAGCTGTACGGGGCGATCCAGCCGGAGTTCGTCGAGGACGACCTGGCGCGCATCGTCTCGATCGTCGAGAAGCCGGACCCGGCCGACGCCCCGTCCAACCTCGCGGCGATCGGGCGGTACGTCCTCACGCCCGAGATCTTCGACGCGCTCCGCGAGACGCAGCCGGGGCGGGGCGGCGAGATCCAGCTCACCGACGCGATCAACCTGCTCGCGCAGCAGCAGGCCGTGTACGCCTACACGTTCGAGAACGGCCGGTTCGACGTCGGCAACAAGTTCGACTACCTCCGGGCCACGATCGAGATGGCGGTCGACCGGGAGGATCTCGGGCCGGAGCTCCGGGAGTTCCTGGCGGAGTTCGTGCAGCGCAAGAAGATCCTCTGACGCTCGGGAACGTGCGCGGCCTCTGCGCGCGCGGACCCTGGGTAGACTGCTCGGGATGGCACGCGGGGCGTCGCACGTGCACGACCACGACAGCGGCGAGGGCTTGCTCTCCGTGGACGAGGCCCGGGAGCGGGTGCTCTCGCAGGTCTCGCCCCTCGCCCCGCTCGAGCTGCCCCTGCAGGAGGCGCACGGCTGCGTGCTCGCGGCGGACGTCGCGGCCGACCTGGACATCCCGGCGTTCGCGTCCTCGGCGATGGACGGGTTCGCGGTCCGGTCCACGGAGGTGGCGGCGGCCGACCCCACCGCCCCGGTCGAGCTCCGCATCGTCGGCCGGGCGCTGATCGGCCGGCGTCCCGAGGCCACGGTCGGTGGTGGCGAGGCCGTCCGCATCGCCACGGGGGCTCCCATCCCGGCCGGCGCCGACGCCATCGTGCCGATCGAGGACTGCGAGGTGGTCGGGGAGACGGTCCGGGTCCTCGCGCCCTCGTCCGAGGGCAGGCACATCCGTCCGGCGGGGGAGGACGTCCGGGCCGGACAGCCGCTGGTCAAGGCGGGCCGGCGGATCGGCGCCCCCGAGCTCGGGCTGCTGGCCACGGCCGGGATCTCCCACCCCCTGGTGCACCCGCGGCCGCGCGTCGTGGTCCTCTCGACGGGCGACGAGCTGATCCCACCGGGGCAGGAGCCCGGCTACGGACAGGTCCGCGACTCCAACGGCTCCACGCTGTTCGGAGCCCTCCGCGAGGCCGGGGCCGTCCCCGTCATGGCCGGGATCGTGAAGGACGACCCCGACACGCTCAAGGAGACGATCCTCAGCCACCTGGTGCAGGCCGATGCCTTCGTGTCCTCCGGCGGCGTGTCGGTGGGGGAGCGCGACGTGGTGAAGGCGGCGTTCTTCCGCCGCGGCGAGGTGGACTTCTTCAAGGTCGCGATGCAGCCGGGGATGCCCCAGGGGTTCGGCCACATCGAGGGCAAGCCGTACTTCGGCCTTCCCGGCAACCCCGTCAGCGTGTTCGTCTCGTTCGAGGTGCTCATCCGGCCGGCGCTGATGAAGATGATGGGACGTCGTCAGCTCACCCGGCCGCAGATCCAGGCCGTGCTCGACGAGGATGTCAGCGGGCCGGTCGGCAAGACGCAGTTCGCGCGGGTCCTCGTGCGCCGCGACGGTGACCGGTACCTCGCGCGGCCCACCGGCGGCCGAGGATCCAACCTGATCGCCACGGTCTCGCGCGCGAACGGCCTGGCGGTGATCCCGCCGGGCGTGGAGACGGCGCCCGCAGGGACCGAGGTGACCGTGTGGCTGTTCCGGGCGATGGAGGGCTGATGGGCGAGGCGCCGGCGCGGATCGTCGAGGTCGGGGACAAGGAGGTCACCGATCGGGTCGCGGTGGCCGAATGCCTCCTCACGACCACCGCGGAGGCCGTGGAGCGCCTGATCGCCGGGACCCGCAAGGGCAACCCGATCGAGGCCGCCCGGGTCGCGGGTGTGATGGGCGTGAAGCGCACGCCCGACCTGCTGCCGTTCTGCCACCCCATCGCCGTCACGGGCGCCGAGGTGATGGTCGAGCCCGATCCGGAACACGGCACGATCCGCGTCCGCACGACCGTCCACGCCAAGGACCGCACCGGCGCCGAGATGGAGGCCCTCACCGCGGCCGCGGTGGCGGCGCTCTCCTTGTACGACACCACCAAGGAGTTCGACCGCGCGGCGCGGATCGACGGGCTCCGGCTCCTGGAGAAGTCGGGCGGCAAGAGCGGCCGCTACGTTGCGGACAGCTCCCCGTAGCGCCTGCGCGCATCCTCTCGAACCCCGGCGCTCATCGCTGTCGGCGACGCTCGTGCACTCGTGCACGGAATCACATCGATGTGTTTGAGCACGCTAGATATGGGTGTTAGCGTGCGGTTCCAGCCCACATGTTGTGGCGGACCGGGGAAACGCGCGAACAGGGGGCTGTGGATGGGTTGGCTGATGCTCTCGGCCCTGGGCATCATGTGGGCCGCCTGCGTCCTCCCAGGGCGGCGGAAGCGGGCCACGGAGACCGCGAGCGTGGAGGAGTTCGAGCGCGGGATGGAGCTGCTGGCGGGGACGGACGGCGCCGGCGCGGGGCGGTGGATCCTCACCCCGCGCAAGGGCATCCCGTTCCTCGGTCCCCGCGGACGAGCCCGGGCCCGCGCGCGCGAGCGGCGGCGCCGCGTGCTCGTCGTCCTGCTCGAGAGCATCGCGCTCACGCTCCTGATCGGCCTGGTGCCCCCGCTGCGAGCGATGTGGTACGGGACTGCCGGACTCCTGACGCTCCTCGGGGCCTACGTGTGGCTGCTGCTCGCGATCAAGCATCGGAGCGTCGTCCCCACCCATCGGGAACGCGTGCGCCAGGCTCAAGCTCCTCGTCACGCGCCGCGTCAGGCGCGCCAGCGATACGTCGACGAAGGTCGGGGCGCGCGATCGGCATTCAACGGGCTCGGGGCGCTCGGCCCCGACGAGGTCGTGAGCGTCGTGGTCCGACCGGCCCGGCACGCCGACGCGGCCCGGGTCTAGACTCGGGCCCCGTGGACCTCGGCAGGATCTCCGACGATGTCCGTCGTCGCTTCGACGAGCGCATGCAGGCCCGCGAACGCGCGCTCCCGGCCGCCCGCCGCGCGATCCGCGCGTGCGCCAACGCCATCCGGGCGATCCATCGCGGCGAGTGGGACAACGCGCATCGCCTGATGGACGAGGCCAGGGCGGCCATCGACGAAGGGCTCGAGGCGGTCCGCGACCACCCCGACATCCGGTTCGCAGGCTACCTGCAGGACGCGCAGAAGGAGTACGCGGAGGCGCGTCTGACCGAAGCCGTGATCACCGGCGCGGCGGAGCTGCCGTCGCCGGAGGAGCTCGGCGTGGAGGACGCCCCCTATCTGAACGGGATGGCTGAGGCCATCGGCGAGGCCCGCCGCCACATCCTCGACGTCCTCCGCCACGGCGACGTCGACCGCGGCGAGGCCGTGCTCTCGGCGATGGACGACATGTACTACGTGCTGGTGTCGATGGACTACCCCGACGCGATCACCGGGAACCTGCGCCGGTCCACCGACGTCGCCCGAGGGCTGATCGAGAAGACACGGGGCGACCTCTCGATCGCCATCGTCCAGCGTCAGCTCCGCGACGCGATCGACCGCCATGCCCGCGAGGTCATGGGGCAGGGCTCGTAGCGGGTCCGCTCGGGACCTCTGTTACGCTGTCCGACGCACCACGGGGGTGTAGCTCAGTCCGGTAGAGCACTGCCTTCGCACGGCAGGGGTCGGCGGTTCGAATCCGCTCACCTCCACTTTCAGTGCCTTATTCGAACTCGGGCGAGAGAAGAGAGGAGCGAAGACCTCCGAGAACTCCGCCCGGTCGATCCTTCGGTCTCTGATGTAGACGGCCTCGAGCACGGCGTCGTTGAAGCGACGGCGCACCGACGGTCGCGCCTTCAGGTAAGCCGCGTGGCAGTTGCCGGCGAGCTGGATCGCCGTGTGGAGGACGTGCTGCCAGCCGTCGAGATCGCTCTCCGCGGCCTCCAGCTCCGCCTTGGCGGCCTGCTCCGACCTCCCGATCCGGTCCTGCTCGGTCTTGAGGAGATCGAGCGGGATCGCGTTTGCGTAGAAGGCCTGCAGGAGCTTGCCCCGCTCCTCGGCGAGCCTGGCGATCGTCCTGGTCAGGACGACCCGTCGCTCGGAGGCCTCGGCCTGTCGCTCGACGATTTCCGCCTCCAGCTCCTCGGTGAGCCGCTCCACCCAGGATGGCGGCAGCTGGATCCGCCGGTACAGATCCTCGACGAGCGCCTCCGCGTCAGCGGCGAGGACGTACGGCTGGCGGCATCCGGTCCGGGCCGTGCCTCGCTGTCCCAGGCAGTAGAAGTACAGGTAGGTGCCCTTGGCGAGCGTGAGCGACAGGCGCCGGCCGCACTCCCCGCAGTGAAACAGGCCCTTCAGGTAGTGCTCATGGCGTCGCTGGCGGACCCCGGCGACGTCGCGCGATCGGAGCGTCTCCTGGACCCGGTCGAACAGGCTCTGGGGGATGAGTGGCTTGTGCTGGCCGGGGTAACGGACCCCTGCCCACTGCACGACGCCGACGTAGAACGGGTTGGCGAGCAGCTCGGCGAGCTTGGAGACCGAGACCGGCGCGCCGGGGCGTCTCGCGTACGGCGAGGTGAGCCCCTTGGCGTGCATCGTGGCCTGAAGCTCCGGAAGCGAGTACTCCCCGGTGGCATAGAGGCGGAACGCGTCCCGGACGAGCAGCGCCCGATCGGGGTCGAGTGTGACCTTGGCGATGTCCTTGCCGGCGATCTTCTCCCGGACGTTCAGGTAGCCGATGGGCGCCTTGGTGGGCCAGCCGCCCATCTTGGCTTTCTGGGTCATGCCCTTTCGGATCTCACCGGCCAGGTTCGCCGAGTAGAACTCGGCCATGAGCGCATGGATGCCCTCCACGAGGCGTCCAGAGGCCGTCTCCTCGATGTTCTCGGTCACCGAGACCAGCTGGACCCCGGCATGGCGGAGCGCCGCCCTGATGGCCACGTGATCCTCCATCGACCGGGCCAGGCGGTCGATCTTGTGTACGACGACAGCGCCTACCCCACCTTCGGCCACCCGGCGAAGGAGCGCCTTCAGCATGGGGCGGTCGGCGGTGCGGGCGGACTCCCCGGCGTCGGTGAACTCTTCGGCGAGGCTCCAGCCGCGCTCGGCGATGTGGCGCAGGCAGGCCTCGCGCTGAGCTGGGATCGAGTAGCCCTCCCCGGACTCGTCCTTGGCCGCCTGCTCCTTCGTCGAGACCCGGAGGTAGATCACCGCGTCCATCGCTTCTCCTCATCGTCCTCGTGCTCTATCGTCAGCGCCAGGTCGACCAGGGCCCGGGCCAGCGGTCGCAGGGCCCCGGGCTCCGGAGCCCCCGGTCGGCCTGATCCTGGACGAGCGAGCCTATCCCGGGCCTCTGTCGCGCCCTTGGCCGTGCTCTCCGCGCTGCGGGTCCTCCCGCCCGCGCTCACCCGGGCTTGTCACGGGGCTCCAGGGGCAGGTCAAAGAACGAGCACCGCCGGTCGTGATCAAGCGGCAGCCACACCGGACCGAGCGGGTCATGAAGCACCTGGTCCCGCACGGCGGTGGCGAGCGTGAACCCCGGGGGAAGGATCGAGCGGCGGACCGCGCGCTCCCGGGCGAAGCTCGGGAACACGAACAGCAGGGCCTCGGGGTTGAACCCGTACCCCATCACCAGCCGGTAGCGCTCGATCTTGGCATCCAGCTGCTGGTGGTTCTCGGTCCCCCGGTCGTACTCCAGGAAGAACGAGACCTCCCGCCCGCCGGCCCGGATCCGGCCGATCCCGTCGGGGCGGATGAGCGGCTCGATCGTGAGCGAGGACTCCCACTGCCGGGCGGCCCGTCGCTCCCCGGTCCACTGCAGCGACCACCCCCGCCGCCGACACGCGAGCGCCAGGCGGGCGAAGAACGTGTTGCACTCGAGCCGGTGTCGGAGGCGGGGGCTTGCCACCACGTCGAAGATCCGGCCCCGCTTGAACGGGAAGTCGGAGAAGTCGATCTCCTGACGCGCGGCGACCAGGCGGGCTCCCGGCTCGTCCAGGGTGTAGTGCCAGGGAGCGGACCCTGTGGGGGTGTGGGGGCGGAACCGCTCCACCAGCCCCAGCCGGTAGAGCTGGAGCATGCGCTTGGAAGCTCGGGTAAGGGTGTCGAAGTGCAGCTCGTAGATCTGGGGTGTGGTCAGGACCCTGTGCTCGTGAAGCTCGATCAGGATCTCGTAGTCCCGTCCGGTCAGCCGGTGGGCGTAGCCGGTGATCGATGAGGCAGATCGTGAGGAAGAACGTGAACGGAGTGGAATGTGATCCCGGGGACTCATCCGGCCACCCCCCACGGTCCCTGAGCACCACGAACGACGGGGGAGGACCCGCCGGATGATGAACCGGCCACCGAGCGCGCGCCCGAGTTGGTCAGCGGGTGGGCGTCGGGGTCGCCAGAGCCCATGGTGTTCGTGCCAGCTCTCAGCTCTCTTCGCTTCCCTCCGGCCGCGGTCCTCACCTCCCTCCTTGCCGCTCGCATGGCGTCCTCAGACGGCCGGTCACACTCGCCTCCGGCCATCCGGCTCAAGGAACCCTCGCCGATCACCGCGGACCTCGCCAGCGCCCCGGTCCCGTTCGCCGTCCGAGCGCTATCTCCGGCTCCCGTTCGCTCCGAGCGCGCCTCCGCCATGAGGTGCCCGGGTTCGGGGCCGTTCTGGTCGCTCGTCCGGCTCGCGTCCATGGACCGTGTCGCCGGCCTTGGCGCGGATCGCCGCTCGGTGTCCCGGCTGGTCGCCGGCGGCGAGGTCGCCGTCGCTCTCGGAGGCCCGCTCGCGGGCAAGCGGTGGATCGCCTGCACGTCTTCAGTTGTCGGGTCGATCTTGGGTGGTGCCGGTCCCCATTCAGTCCCTCCTGGCTCCACGTTTGCTCCACGCCTCGTGCCTGAGGGTGATGGGGACAGTCCGCTGCGGGCGCAGAGAAGACGTAGAGTTCGAGCGGGAGACCGGGGGACCGAATGGAGACAGGGCCCCCGCCGCAGAGCGTCTGAGCCACGTGGGCGTGGTGCAGACGTAGAGACGGGGTCGCCGGGCAGGGAGACAGGACGGAGACACTCGTCCAGCCTCCGCGCCCGTGCCTCGGCGACGCCCACGCGGCGTTCGACACCCCGGTGCACGTCCGTGGCCCGTCGCTCCGGTCTGAAGACGACAAGCTGGGCCGCCTGGCAGCCGGCGATGGCGTGCGGCCTGGTCGAGTGCAACGGGTTGGTCATCCTCACCGACACGAAGACAAGCAACGGGCCGAACCTTGACGGCTTGGACCGAAGGTTCCAGGAGGATTCCGTGGGGAGCAGCGGGCAACACACGCTTCCGCCCCCTCCGCTCGTGGTGGCGAGCCGAGCCGCCCCGGCTGCCGATCTGATCTCGTGGACGCGACCGTGATCGTGTCGTGGCGCCTCGGCGAGCAGCAGCTGCAGATCCGGTCGGTCTCCGGGGAGGTGATCGCCGCCCATCGGCGCCGACCTCCAGGCTCCGGAGCCTTGTCACGACTCGAGGATCACCGCACGGCCCTGGAACGCACGGTCCTTTCGGGGTTCACCACCTCCCGGCCGTGCAGGCGCAAGGTGAACCGCCCGCCGTCGCAGGCCGCCAAGGCGCTGGCCGCCGAGCTCACCGGGGTGCCCGTGCAGCAGACGCTGCCGGTGGTGGTCGACCTCGCCCGCTACGAGGAGCTGATGCGCCGTGTCCCATGAGCGGGTCTACCAGCGCCTTCGCGAGCACCTGGCGTACCTGAAGCTCACCTCCGCCGCCGAGGTCCTGGCCACGAAGCTCGATGCCGCCCATTCAGTCCCTCCCGGCTCCACGTTTGCTCCACGCCTCGTGCCTGGAGGGGGGATGCGGACATTCCGCCGGGGCGCAGAGAGAACGTGGAGTCTGGAGGAAGGACGGGGGACTGGATGGAGACAGAGCCCCGCCGCGGAGCGTCTGCGCCACGTGGGCGTAGTGCAGACGTAGAGACGGGTCGCCGGCAGGGGGACAAGACGGAGACACTTCGTCCAGGCTCCGGGCCCCGTGCCTG
>JBHGAT010000350.1:0-2444 GCA_041946645.1 Candidatus Velamenicoccus archaeovorus
CTCGTCGGTCCCGCCGGGCTTGCGGCGGAGCTGCCGGCCGACCTCGGAGACCGTGGTGCCCATCGCGTCCACGAGCGAGCGGGCGGCCGCGCCGAGGCTCTGCTTGGCCTGGGGATCGCGGAGCGTGTCGCCGAGCGACGTGAACGCCGCGTCGAGCTGCCGGACGACCGCCTGCACCGCGTCCTCCAGCTTGCGCTTGTCCTCCTGGGGCGTGGAGCCCCGCTGCCGGTCACGCTCGCGGTAGCGCTCGGAGAGCAGCTTGCCCCACTCGGCGAACCGCTCGCCGACCTCGTCCCACGCGTCCCTGGTGCTTCCAGCCATGCTCCTCCGAGTGTACGGCTCAGCCGGTGCCCGGACCGAACCACGTCTCCCGCAGCGGGAACAGATGGGCGTCGGTGAGGAAGTTCAGGATCCTCCGGGCCTGACCGAACCGCTCGCTGAACTCCTCGAGCGCCCTGGCCAGATCCGCGTGCAGAACCGGCCCCCGCCCGCTCGCCCCGCCGAGGGCGGCGCGGTACGAGCGCCGCCCCAGCCGCTCCAGCAGGCCGATCGTGCCGGCCGGCTCGTCCGGGACGTCGTCGGTCCGCCCCGAGACCTCGGCCAGCACACGTTCCAGCCGCTCCACCTGCACCGGTACCATCCGCTCGGCGGCGAAGTCGGGGAACACGCCGGTCAGGAACAGCGCCAGGTCGCCCAGCCGCCGGTACACGGACGTGCGCTCGGCCTCCGGCAGCACCTCGAGCAGCGCTGCGAGCCGGACCGGATCGAGCTCGTTGAACCGGAGCCGCCGCCAGCCGCGGCCGGACCGAACCCACAGGGTTCCGCTGGCCACGTGGGTGTAGCTCGCGAGCAGCTCGGCCAGGAACACGCGGCGGAGCTCGTCGCCGAGGAACGCCCGGAGGGTCTCGACGTCGAACACCGGCAGGCGCTGCCGGGGCCCGATCCATTCGCGCACGAAGCGCACCGAGCCCAGCTCGCGCGTCGCGCCGGCCAGCAGCACCGAGAACACGAGGAACGGGTCCACCAGGATCAGCGGATCCTCCCCCCACGGCGCGAAGAGGGCGTCGAACGTCGTGGGCGACTCGATCAGCCGCCGGATCCGCCACGGCTCCGCGCGGAGCCGGGCGATGGCCTCCGGTGAGGCCGAGCCGCCGGCCTCGGCCAGGAAGCGCAGATCCCGCTCGCTCAGCCGGCGGAGGTACCAGCGCTCGTCCATCCCTTCCCTTGTACCCCGGGGATGGCTCAAACGCCACCTGCTCCGTCGGCGTCGACGGTGGCGGCTGCTAGCGTCGGGGGCCGGTGGAGAGCGCGCACGACCTGGGCCCACGGCGGGAGAACGTCTGGAGGGAGGCATGGTCCCTCCTCCGCCGCAACCGCGACTTCCGGTCCTTCTACCTCGGGCAGCTGATCTCGTTCGCGGGGGACTGGTTCCTGGTCGTCGCGCTCTCCGGGTTCGTGTGGGACGTCACCCGCTCGGCCGCGCTGGTGGCGGCGGTGTTCGTCGCGTACAACCTGCCGTACGGGCTCGTGTCGTTCGTGGGGGGACCCCTGGCCGACCGGCTGGACCGGCGGATGCTCATGATCGTCACGAACATCGCGATGGGCCTGCTGGCGTGCGGGTTCTTCCTGGTCCGGGACCGTTCGGAGCTGTGGCTCGTGTTCGCCCTGGCGGCGGGGATCTCGGGGGTCTCGGCGCTGTTCGAGCCGGCGGCCTCGGCGGCCGTCCCCAACCTGGTCGACCCCGAGGACCTGCCGGCCGCGAACGTCCTGAGCGGCTCGGCGTGGGGGACGATGCTCGCGGTCGGCGCGGGGATCGGCGGCCTCGTCGTGAACGCGTACGGCAACGACGTGGGGTTCCTGGTCGACGCCCTGTCGTTCTTCGCCGCGGCGGCGCTGGTCTTCCGGATCCGCCGGGCCACCTCGGAGCCGAGGGGCGAGCACCACGTGCATCCGAGCCTCGTCGCCGCGACGACGGAGGCCGTCCGGTACTCGCGCCGGGACCACCGCCTGCTCGCGCTCTACGCCGTCCGGCTGGGGGCGGGGTTCGCCCTCGGCGTGGTGGCGCTCCTGCCGGTGCTCGCGATCTCGGTCTACCACGCCGGCGACCGCGGCACCGGGCTGCTGTTCGCGATGCGCGGGGTGGGGTCGCTGATCGGGCCGTTCCTGATCCGGCCGATGATCCGGCGCGACGATCGCGGACGGCTGCTGCTGGCCGTGATCCTCACCCCGACGATCTTCACGGCGCTGTACGCGCTGCTCCCCTGGATGCCGGGGATCTACCTGGCCGGAGTGGCCGCGATGCTCGCCCACCTGGCCGGCGGCGCGCAGTGGACGCTCGTCACGTACTCGTACCAGTCGATCGTGCCGGACCACGTCCTGGGCCGGGTGTTCGGGTTCGACGGCGCGCTGATCACGTTCACGCTGTCCGGCTCGAACGCCCTCTG
>JBHGAT010000351.1:0-2429 GCA_041946645.1 Candidatus Velamenicoccus archaeovorus
AGCGAGGCCTGGCCGTCGTCGTCCACGCGGTACGTGCTGACCGTCCCGGAGCCGGCGTTGCCCGTGTAGAAGAAGCCTCGGGCCTCGACGATCCAACAGGTGGCCGCCTGCCCGTTCGCCGCACCCGTGGTGATCACGCTGAGCGTGCCGTCCTCGTTCACGCCGTACGTGCTGACCGAGGACACGCCGGCGTTGGCGACCACCAGGTGTCCCGCGGCGTCGAAGGCCACCGCGAACGGCACCGGGATGGCCGAGGGGTTCTCCACGCCGGCCGTGAGCCGACCGTCGGGCCGGACCCCGAAGACGTCGATCGTCCCGTGCGACTTGGTGGTCACCACGACCTGGTCCCCGTCAGGCGTGAAGGCGACCTGGCCGGGGGAGGCGGTGAAGAACGGCACGTCCGCGTTCGACAGGCCCAGCGAGCGCGACGAGCCCGCGATCGGGTGCAGCTTCCCGCCCTGGA
This sequence comes from Candidatus Velamenicoccus archaeovorus, assembly GCA_041946645.1. Classification (GTDB taxonomy): domain Bacteria; phylum Actinomycetota; class UBA4738; order UBA4738; family HRBIN12; genus DASQQQ01. The sequence continues at coordinate 464 of JBHGAT010000351.1, forward strand.
TGCGGTAGCCCTGGACGGACCCGGCACCGCCGGCGTTCAGGACGTACGCGAGGTCGCCACGGACGGCGATGCTGCTGGGGAAGGGGCCGCCCGAGGGGACGACCTGGTTCAAGGTGAGAGCCGCGCGGTCGACGCCGAACACCGACACGCTGTCGCTGCCGGCGTTCACCGCCAGCAGGAGCGCGTGCTCGCCGTCGTAGGCGAGGCTGCCCTCCGAGGCCAGCGGGTCCACGACGGCGCCCGTCTGGACGGCCCCCAGGCCGCCGGTGTCGTACGTGCCGGCCGGCGTGAGCTCGCCGTTCTCGGCACGCGCGTACGCGACGATCTGGTTGCCGGTGGGATCGTCGGTCTGCACGAAGACCGCGTGGTCGGCCCCCGAGCCGATCGGAGCCGCCCCCGCGACGGCCGTCGGCCCGACGACCAGGACCGCCAGCGCCATCGCGGCGCCGAGGACCACCAACCTGGCTGTGCGCATGTGACCTCCTTGGGTCGGTCGGTTCCGACCATGGTCCCGAGCGGGCGGGAGGTCGTTACGCCCGACGGTCGAAGACGTTCCGCAGCCGGCGTTCGGGGCCGGGTACGCTGGACGGATGCGTGTCGATGCCCGCTCGGAGCCGGTGGTCACCGAGCGTCTGCGCCTGCGCCGCTCCGTTCCCGAGGACGCCGAGACGATCTCGGCCTACCGGAGCGATCCGCAGGTCCACCGGTACCAGGGGTGGGACCGGACCGATCCCGCCGGGGTCCGGGCCGAGATCCGACGCATGTCCGAGCGGTCGGCGGGCGAGTCCGGGTGGGTCCAGTTCTCGGTGGAGGAACGGGAGAGCGGCCGCCTGGTCGGCGACATCGGGCTCAGCCCGGTCGAGGGCGAGCCGGGCGTGATCAAGATCGGCTACACGATCGCGCCGGCGTACCAGGGCAGGGGGTACGCCACCGAGGCCGTCCGCGCCCTGGTGGACTACGTGTTCGGGACGCTCGGAGCCGACGTCGTGCGCGCGTACGCGAGCGCTGAGAACCTGCCCTCGATCCGCGTCGCCGAGAAGGTGGGGCTACGGCTGGTCGAGCGGTTCGAGCGCCGGCACGGGAGCGAGCGGTGGTCCGGCGTCCGCTACGAGCTCCGCCGGGACGAGCTCCCGCCGGGTCCCGGCGCGCTCTCGGAGGCCACGCCGTAGGCTCCCGTCTCGCAGCGGCGCGGCGGTGGGCCGTGCCGGACGCGGAAGGGGGAGCGATGGCGGTCGCCGCATCACGCAAGCACACCCACCCGGCCCTGATCCGGTACTCGGAGGAGCGAGCCACCAAGGTCCAGAACCGGATCGCCGACGCCATCACGGCGTTCGCCGGCTCGATGGGGTTCGTCTACCTCCACGTCGTGTGGTTCACGCTGTGGATCGTGCTGCGGGTCGAGCGCTACCCGTTCGGTCTGCTCACGATGATCGTGTCGCTCGAGGCGATCTTCCTGTCGACCTTCGTGATGATCACCCAGAACCGTCAGGACGATGCGCGCCGGCACCTCGCCGACCAGGAGTGGGAGGTGGTCCAGACCGAGGAGCGGCAGAACGAGGAGCTCATCGCGATCTCGCGCCAGATCCTCGAGCTGACCACGGCGATCCACGAGCTGACCAGGGGGCGTGCCCACGGGAACGGCACCGGGACCCCGGGCGCCGCTCCTTAGTTCCGGACCGTGGCTCGTCCGAGCTCGACCTTGGTGCCGAAGCGCAGGGAGTTGGGGATCTCGGCGATCCGCCGGAGTCGACCGCGACGGCCACCCGGTGCAGCTCGATGCCGAGCTTCGCCGCCTCCCGGTACGGGTCGTTCGAGATGCACGCGGCCACCGCGAGGTTCAGGAGCGGGCCGCCGTTGAAGCCGCGCCCCCGACCGCCGCCCTCGGCGGGACGGTCGGCGACCAGGCGCCGTCAGGACGTGTACTGGAACAGCTCGACCAGGTTGCCCGAGGGGTCGAGCACCAGGA
>JBHGAT010000352.1:0-2428 GCA_041946645.1 Candidatus Velamenicoccus archaeovorus
GGCTACCTCGAGTTCAGCGCCTCGAACGTGGTCTTCGGGCCGATGCAGTGGGGGTGGGTCCGCAACGTGGCCCGCAAGGTGTACGACGTCCTGGGCTTGCACGGGAAGGTCTCCCTCCCCCAGGCGGTCAACTGGTCCAAGACCAAGGCCTACACCTCGATCCGCTCGACCGGCGAGGGCGTCTCGATCAACCTGGCCGGGCGCGAGCCCGACGGCACCGTCGACCCGGCCGACTTCGAGAAGGTCCGCGACGAGGTGATGGACCGCCTGGCCGGCTTCGTCGACCCCAAGACCGGCCGCAAGCCGGTCAAGGCGATCTACCGGCGCGAGGAGATCTTCACCGGACGACACGCCGACACCGCGCCCGACATCCTGATGGAGCCTGCCGAGGGCTACTCGCTCACCCACGCCAAGTCGGCGATCGAGGACGCCGACTGGGTGAGCGGCGACCACCGCCCCGAGGGCGTGATCGTGGCCGTCGGCCCCGATGTGAAGCCGTTCGAGCAGGAGCCGCTGCTGGTCGACATGGCCCCCACGATCCTGGCCGCGCTCGAGGCGCCGGCCTCGATCCAGCACACGGGCCGGGTGCTCCACGAGCTGGTGGGCGCCGAGGCCAGCGTGCGGGCGGGGGAGTCGGTCGCCGTCGCGGCGCCCGCCTCCGAGGAGCCCACCGTCTCTGACACCGAGGCCGACGAGATGGAGGAGCACCTCCGCGGCCTGGGCTACCTCGAGTAGCCTGGGCCCGCCTCCGGCCGGGCGTCGCGCTAGGCTCGGCGGATGCCTCCGTCCGATGCCACGCTGGAGCCGGCCGCTTCGCTCTCGCGTGAGGCGCTCGCCCAGCGCGCGGGCGTCGACCTCGCCGCGGTCGACCGGATGGTCGCCGCCGGGATCCTCGGTCCGGCCGAGGGCCACGAGCCCTTCACGCAGGGCGACATCTACCGGGTCCGGTTCGTGTCGGCGTGCGAGCGGGCCGGGATGCCCGCCGAGGCGATCGGGCGGGCCATCGCCGAGGATCGCGTCTCGCTCTCGTTCATGGACCTGCCGCACTACCGGTGGTCGGGGCTCGCGGAGCTCACCTACGCCGAGCTCGCCGAGCAGACCGATCTGCCGGTCGAGCTGGTGCTCGAGATCGCGAGATCGATGGGTTCGGCCCGCCGCTCGCTCGCGGACCGCGTCCGGGAGGACGAGCTCGAGATCTTCCCGCTGATCCGCGTGGCCTCGACGCTCCTGGACCGGGATGCGCTCGTCCGCACGGCCCGCGTGTACGCCGACGCGATCCGGCGGATCGTCGACGCCGAGACGGCGCTGTTCGAGCGCTACGTCCTTGGCGCCTTCCTGCGCGAGGGCATGTCCTACCGGGAGGCGGTCGACCTGGCCAACCGGTTCGGCGCCGAGTGGACCCCGCTCCAGGAGCGCCTCCTGCTGGCCGCCTACCGCCGGCAGCAGGAGCGGGGATGGACCGAGTTCGCCGTCGAGGGCATCGAGGGCGTCCTGGAGGCCATGGGCGTGTACGAGCGGCCCGAGCGTCCGCCGGCGTTCGCGTTCGTCGACCTGGCCGGGTTCACGGCGCTGACCGAGGAGCACGGCGATGCCGCGAGCGCCCGCCTGGCGTCCGAGCTGGCCCGGATGGTCGACACGGTGGCCGTCGACGCCGGCGGGCAGCCGGTCAAGTGGCTCGGCGACGGCGTGATGGTGCACTTCCGCGACCCCGCCGCGGCCGTCGAGGCGACCCTGGCGATGGTCGAGCGCGCACCCGAGGTCGGCCTGCCCGCCCACGCGGGGATCGCCGCCGGCCCGGTCGTGGTCCAGGACGGCGACTACTTCGGGCGGACAGTGAACCTGGCCGCCCGCATCTCGGCGGTGGCCGACGAGGGCCGGACCCTCGTGAACGGGGCCGTGGTCGACGTGGCCGCGCCCCGAGGGTTCGGGTTCCGCGAGATGGGCGCGGTCGAGCTCAAGGGCTTCGCCGAGCCGGTCGCGCTGTTCGAGGCGCTGGGGCCGGAGCGGCGGTCGGGATGACGTCCGAGCGCGCTGCGTGGCTGCGACAGCTCCGTTCCGCGAACGAGATCGAGGAAGCCGCGCTCGCCGCCGAGTACGACGCCCTGTGGGGGGCGATCGGGCCGACGCACCGCGCGTGGGTCGAGCGGTTCCTCTCGCTGCTGCCGGCAGGCGGTCGGGTCCTCGACGCCGCGTGCGGGACGGGCAAGTACGTCGGGGTGGTGCTCGAGAGCGGTCGATCGATCGTGGCCGTGGACCACACGGCGGCGTACCTGGCGAAGGTGCGCGAGAAGTACCCGGACGCCGCGACGGAGAAGCACGACCTCCAGGATCTCCCGTACCGCGACGCGTTCGACGGCGTGATGTGCGTCGACGCGATGGAGTTCGTCCCGCCGGAGGAGTGGCCGGTCGTGCTCGGAGGGTTCCGCCG
>JBHGAT010000353.1:0-2417 GCA_041946645.1 Candidatus Velamenicoccus archaeovorus
GGTCTCGGCATCAGCCGGCCCACCTTGAGCTCGAGCAGGATCGCGCAGACGGCCAGGAACCACGTGGCCTCCTCGAGCGTCCAGCCGCCGGCCTCCTTCGCGTGGGCCAGGTACCGGTCGGTGACCCGGGCGATCGGCACGTCGCAGACGTCGATCTTCTGGTCGAGCAGCAGGTCGGCGAGGAGGCGGAACGGACCGACGAAGGCGGGCAGCTCGACGGTGAAGCCGCCCGCGGTCGCGACGGGCTCCTCGGTCATGCGCGCGACGCCGGGCTCACGATGGTCGCGATGATAGCGCGGCCCAGGGACCGCTCCCGGGAGCCGCTCAGAAGATGCCGCAGAGGGTGGCGCCCCCGGTGACCAGCCGGCACAGGCCGCTCGAGAGCGCCGAGACGATCCCCAGCAGGAGCCCACCCAGCAGGAAGAAGACCAGGAGCATGAACAGCGCGAGGTACTGGTCGAGGTTCCGGTAGACCTCTCGCGCGCGTGGAGGCAGGAACGGCGCCAGCAGCCGGGCCCCGTCGAGCCCGGGGATGGGCATGAGGTTGAACACGCACAGGATCACGTTCACGTAGAGGATGGCGAAGACGAACAGCCCGAGCTCCCCGCTGAGCACGCGCAGCACGATCCCGGAGATCACGGCCAGCGCGAGGCTCACCACGGGCCCCGAGAGCTGGACCCACGCGTCGTCGCGCTGCCGGTTGCGCAGGTACGTGGGGTCGTGCGGGAGCGGCTTGGCGTACGCGAACACGGGGACGAAGTAGCCCGAGGCGACCAGGATCAGCAGCAGCCCCGGCAGGATCACCGTGCCGAACGCGTCGACGAGCGGTCGGGGGTTCAGGGTGAGCCGCCCCCACCGCCGCGGGGTGGGATCGCCGAGCCGATCGGCCGCGAGCGCGTGCGCGTACTCGTGCAGCACCAGGCTGGGGACGAGCGCGACGAGCAGGTACAGGGCGAACCGCGCGTTCTGCACTCGGGCGCCTCCGCTCAGACGTCGCCGTGCCAGCCGAACACCAACGGCGGCGGCTCGACCCGGTCCTCGGTCAGGACGATCGCGGACAGCACCCGCTCCGCGCAGGCCTCCGCGGCGGCCCCGTCCCGAGCGTGCACCGTCCCGATCTCCTCGTCCCGCTCCAGGCGATCCCCCACCTTGGGCCGGAACACGATACCCACCGCGGGGTCGATGGGGTCGCCCTTCTTCCTCCTGCCGGCGCCGAGGTCGCCACTGGCCCGCCCGATGGCTTCGGCGTCCACGGCGGCCACGTACCCGGCCCGCGGAGCGCGGATCGGCGTGCGGACCGGAGCCTGAGGCAGCACCCCGGCGGGGTCGTCCACCACGCGCGGGTCGCCGCCCTGCGCCTCGACCATCCGGCGGAACGACTCGAGGGCGGCACCCGAGGTCAGGGCGGCGGCGGCCCGGACGCCGGCCTCCTCCGGGGTCGCGCCGCTCAAGCGGACCAGGGCCTCCGCCGCGAACGCCAGAGCGAGCTCGCGCAGGCGCCCCCCGACGTCCCCCCGCAGCAGGGCCACGGCCTCCTCGACGTCGAGCGCGTTGCCCACGGCGTGCCCGAGCGGCTGGGACATGTCGGTCACCGCCACCCGGCAGGCACGCCCCCAGTCCGCGGCGAGCCTCGCGCAGGCCGCCGCGAGGGCGTTCGCATCGTCCACGGTCTTCATGAAGGCGCCGCTCCCCGCCTTCACGTCGAGGAGGATCAGGTCGGTCGCCACGGCCAGCTTCTTGGACATCACGCTCGCGGCGATCAGCGGGATCGACGGCACCGTGGCCGTGGCGTCGCGGAGCGCATACAGGGCCCCGTCGGCGGGGACCAGGTCGGCGGTCTGCGCGGCCACGGCGCACCCGACCGCCTCGACCTGCCGCTCGAACGCCTGGGGTGTCAGGTCGGTGCGGAGGCCGGGGATCGCCTCCAGCTTGTCGAGGGTCCCGCCCGTGTGACCGAGGCCCCGCCCGGAGAGCTTGGCCACGGCCAGGCCCAGGGACGCGGCGATCGGCGCGAAGGCCAGGGTCACGCCGTCGGCCACGCCCCCGGTCGAGTGCTTGTCCACCTTGGGGCGGGACACGGAGGCCAGGGGCAGCGTCGTCCCCGAGTCGACCATCGCCCGGGTGAGCACCAGGGTCTCGCCCTCGTCCAGACCTCGGATGAAGGCCGCCATCAGGAAGGCCGAGGCCAGGTAGTCGGGGATCTCCCCCCGCGCGTAGCCGAGCACCAAGGACCGGATCTCGGCCTCGGACAGGCGCCTCCCGTCCCGCTTGGCCGCCACCGACGCTCGCGGATCGGACACGCTCACCCGCGGACCCTCGTGGCGGTGGACGGGAGGGAACGGCCACCCTCGACCTCAGGTCGATGGGCCCGGACCACGGGTCGAGGCGCGAGGCACCGAACCTCGACCGGAGGGTGA
>JBHGAT010000354.1:0-2413 GCA_041946645.1 Candidatus Velamenicoccus archaeovorus
CAGCCGCCGGGCCTCGGCGATCGAACGCGGGTTGAACGACACCACGAGCACCGGTCCCCCGAAGCTCGTCGCTTCGAGCTCGGCCGCCGTCGCCTCGACGATGGCCTCGCCGTCGTCCTGGTACGAGGGCTCGCCGGGCAGGTTCTTGATCTCGAGGACCACGCCGCCCCGCCCGCCGACCAGCTCGAGCGCCTCGCGCAGGGTGGGGATCCGCTGCGGCAGCTCGGGCGTCCCGGCGTCGAGCGAGCGGATCTGCGCGAGCGTGAGCTCGTGCACCGGGCCCCGCCCGTCGGTGGTCCGGGAGACGTCGGCGTCGTGCAGGATCACCGGGACGCCGTCGGCGGTCAGGCGGACGTCCATCTCCACCAGGGGTGCGCCGAGCGCGAGCGCGGCGTCGAACGCGGCCAGCGTGTTCTCGGGATGCGTCGACGAGGCGCCCCGGTGGGCCAGCACGGTGGGGACGGCCTCGTCGAGCCATCCCGGAGGAGCCGGACCGGCGGAGCTCACACCAGGCTCGACGGGCACAGGTGGTTCACCGGACAGTCCTCGCACCTGGGACGCCGTGCGACGCAGACCGCCCGGCCGTGATCGATCAGGACGTACGTGAACCCGAACCAGCGGCGTCGAGGGATCAGCCGCATCAGATCGCGCTCGATCTTGTCCGGGTCGTTCTGGCTGGAGAGGCCGAGGCGCTGCGACACCCGCCGCACGTGCGTATCGACGGCGATCCCCTCCACCCTCCCGTAGGCGTTGCCGAGCACGATGTTCGCCGTCTTGCGGGCCACGCCCGGCAGCGTCAGCAGGTCCTCCATCGTGTCGGGGACCCGGCCGTCGTAGGCCTCGACGATGCGGCTGCAGGCGCCCCGGATCGACCTGGTCTTCTGGTTGAAGAACCCGGTGGGCTTGACGTCCGCAGCCAGCTCGGACTCGGGGACGCGGAGGTAGTCCTGGGGTGACCGGTACTTGCGGAACAGGGTCGTCGTCACCTGGTTCACGCGCTCGTCGGTGCACTGCGCCGACAGGATGGTGGCCACGAGCATCTCGAGCGGCGTGGAGAAGCTCAGCGCCACCTTGGCATCCGGATAGGACCTGGACAGGAGGCGGACGATGTCCGGCGCGCGCTCCTCGGCCGGTGCCGAGCGGTCCGGGGTTCGGGCGGACGAGGCATGGGGCGACATCGGGAGGATGCTAGCGCGACGACCGGAGCTCGGGGCCGGGGGTGAGCGCCAGCTCGAGGTCCTGCCCGGCCGGGTGGTGCGCCCACGCACCCGACGACAGCACGTGGACCCGCCCCGAGCCGAGGACGGACCACGCCGTCCCGTCCCCGACCAGCGCGGTGTCCTCGTCGATCGCCACGAGGTCCGAACCGGCGGGGAGCGCCGCGATCACCCACTCGGTGAGCCCCGGCAGGTACGCGTCCAGCGCGTCCCAGTGCGGCATGAACACCACGTCGGAGAACAGGTGCAGGCCCGGCTTCCAGCCGTCGCGCCGGATCTCCTCCAGCGTCTGGATCGAGCTGTCGGGGGCGAGCGCGGGCAGGCAGGCGACCCCGGCACTGCAGCCGCCGTAGGCGAGACCGTCCCGCATGGCGTGCACGAGCTCCCGCCAGAACGCGGTGCCAGCGAGGATCCTGGCCAGCGACGCGGGGTTCCCGCCCGAGAAGAAGACCGCGGAGGCGTGCTCGAGCCGGGCCGCGAACTCGGGCCGGCCGGCGTCCTCCCGGTCCCGGATCGGCAGCAGCTCGGCCGGCACGCCCATCCGGCGGTAGTGGTCCATGCCCTTGGACGCCCAGAAGTCGAAGACCTCGTCGCCCTCGGGCGCGCTGGCGGTGGGCAGGACCAGCACGGTGCCATCGCCCCGGCGAGCGTGCTCGAGCAGCCACCGATCCACCGCCTCCGCCCACGGCTCGAACTCGCCCGACCCCAGCAGCCCGAGCGTCAGCCCGGTCACGGCCGGGTCCCCCCGAGCGAGGGTGGCCGCAGCCGCGCGTCGAGCTCGCCACCGAGCTCGGCCGTCACGTCGAGCACGGCGTCCAGGTCCCCCGCCTCCGTCCGGAAGTTCACGATGCACACCCGCAGCACGAAGCGTCCTCCCAGCACCGCGTTGGAGTAGAACACGCGTCCGTCCTGCTGGACCTCGGTCATCAGTCGCTCGTTCAGCACATCGAGGTACCCTTCCCGGCCGGGTCCTTCGGGCAGGTCGGGCGGCACGTACCGGAAGCAGCAGATCGACAGTCCCACCGGGCACGCCAGCTCGAACTCAGACCGCCCATCCACCAGCGCTCCCAGGTACCGGGCCAGCGCCGCATCGTGCGAGATCCGAGCGGTGTACGCGCGCGACCCGTGCGCGAGCAACGACAGCCAGACCTTGAGGGCCCAGAAGCCCCGGGAGAACTGCGGCCCGAGCTGCGTGA
>JBHGAT010000355.1:0-2407 GCA_041946645.1 Candidatus Velamenicoccus archaeovorus
CGCACCTCGTCCTCCGGGTCGCCGTGGAGGTGGGAGGCCTCCACGGCGCCGCTCGGGACGACCGTAGGCCGGTTCACGACGCCCGCTCCTCGCGGGCCCGCCGGGCGGCGGCCTTGGCGGCGGCCTTGTCCGCGGGCGTCTGGTCCACCTCGGTCTCGTCCCACGCCGTGCTGAACGACAGGCTCTCGACGTTGAACTGGTGGTCGAACACGAGCGACCCGCCGTAGGTCGCCCCGATCGCGACCAGCCCGCCGGCGAGGACGGACAGGATCATGACGCCGAGGCCGGCCGATCCGTCGTCGAACCCCGCCAGCCGCACCACGATGTCGGCCAGGACGATCGCCGTGACCGTGAGCATGATCGTCATGTGGGTGTTGATCGTCCTCCACACCTGGGTGTGGCCGGCCCGCCCGATCGGCCCCGTGGGCTGCCGTTCGACGCCCTTCCACCAGTCCCAGAAGCCCGTGATCGCGGTCCCCAGCGAGACGATCCCGCCGGCCACGATCACGTAGGTGCCGGCCACGAAGAAGTCGCGGGCGTAGCCCGTCCCGTCCGAGCCCCCCCGCCCGACGAACGAGACCACGTCGAACACCGCCGCCAGCACGTAGCACACGATCGGGAAGTCGGTCAGGGGCGGATGGGTCGGTTTCCCGGCCCATCCGCGGATCCCGTGGAACTTCCTGCCGCGCAGCGTGAGCGGGGCCTTCACCGAGAACAGTCGTGCCATCCCAGCCTCCTCACCGTCCGGGGTGTCCTTCCATGGTGGGCCCGGAGCGCCGTTCGCGCCAGCCGGTCCTCTCACCGGAACCGGCGGGGGAACTGCGCGACGATCCCCGACGAGAGCGTGTCCGCCATCTCGAGGATCTCCGCCTCGACCGCGTCGTAGTCCGCCACGGCCGCCGCATAGTCCCCGCCGAGCTGGTCGGACGCCTCCTGGAGCGTGAGGTCCAGGTGCATCTTCATCATCGAGCGGAGGTCGGCGAGCGGCCAGTTGTCGGGGTTCGCGTCGTGCAGGAACCGGGCGATCTGGCGGGCGTTGGCGTACCAGTCGCTCTTGGCCTGGTCGAAGGCGGCCGTGTCGCCGGACTTCGCCGCGGCCAGCAGGTCGGCGGCCGTGAGGATGTGCTCCCGGAGGAGGTCGGTGAGCTGGTTGCCGGCCTTCGTGCCGTAGAACGGCTTCACGGCGTCGCCGATGTCGACCTGGTTCTGGAGCAGCCGGTCGGTCGTGGCCTGCAGGTCCGGGACGTCGGACACGAAGCTGACGATGAACAGGCGCGTCCACGTGACGTGCTCCTCCCAGAGCTGTCGCATCGCATCGTGGAACGCCCGCTTCGAGACCGTCGCCGACCGGCCGGCGGCGTCGGTCGCCGACGTGGAGGCGGTCGCGCCGACCGCGTAGGTCGCGGTCCCGAGCGCCAGCACGGCGACCGTGGCGATGGCCACGGCCGCCGCGATCCCGCGGCGGGGGGTCTGCCCGGTGGGAGCCATGGGTCCTCCTTCCCTCCTAACGCCAGCCGATTCTGGCGTTACAAGAACGGACCCTACGCGTGGGCGGCTCGACATGTCAAGGCCGTAAGAGAAGAACCTCTGGATGATACGGCGAGATGGATGCCGAGGGCGCACGTTTCGCCAGGACTCGTTGGTGTAACATGTCGCCATGCTGCGGGGGCTCCGACGGGATGCGGAGGCGGTCGGAGCGCTCGAGGACGAGCTCCGCCGGAGCCTCTACCTGTTCGTCCGCCGGCAGGGACGGCCGGTCGGCCGCGACGAGGCCGCCTCGGCGGTCGGCATCTCCCGCAAGCTCGCGGCGTTCCACCTGGACAAGCTGGCCGACCGGGGGCTGTTGACCACCTCGTACGCTCGGCCGCCCGGGCGGGGGGGCAGGGGAGCGGGTCGGACGGCCAAGTACTACCAACCTTCGGATCGCCAGATCGACGTCACCATCCCCGAGCGCCGGGACGACCTGATGGGTTCGGTGTTCCTGCGCGCGATCCGTTCGCAGACGGACGGCGAGGCCGGTCCGGACGCGGCCGGGCGCGCGGCCGAGGAGGCCGGGCTCGAGATCGGCCGGACCGAGCGCGAGCGCCTGGGCCTCGCGCCGCCGGGACCCGAGCGCACGATGGCCGTGGCCACGCGCGTCCTCGAGGAGACGGGGTTCGAGCCGTACCGGGACGAGGAGGGCGGCGTGCGCCTGCGGAGCTGTCCCTTCCACCGGCTCGCCGAGCAGGACCGCGACCTGGTCTGCGGGATGAACGAGCGCCTGATCGGCGGCATCGTCCGCGGCCTGGGCAACGAGCGCGTGGAGGTCGTGCTCGACCCCGCGCCGGGACAGTGCTGCGTGCGGCTCCGGCCTCCGCGTCGCTGATCGGCGTCCACGCTCGACCGCCGCTCCTGCTCGACCGCCGCT
>JBHGAT010000356.1:0-2405 GCA_041946645.1 Candidatus Velamenicoccus archaeovorus
CGCGACGAGGGCCGGAACCACCTCATCCTGGGCGTGTTGTCCACCTTCCTCGAGGACCCCAGGGGCTCCGAGCAGCACGACGGCTGGGTGGCCATGGACCCTGAGCCCGTCGCCGCCGCGATGTGGACGCCCCCGCGGGACCTGCTCCTGGGCAACCCGGCCGACCTGGAGGCCGTCGCCCCGTTGGCCAGGGCCATCGCGGAGGACGTGCCGGGGCTCCCCGGGCTCACGGCCAACCGGCCGGCGCTCGATGCGTTCGTCCGGACCTGGACCGAGCGGACGGGGGCGACGCCCCGCGTGACCTCCGAGCTCACCGTGTACGCGCTCGAGGAGGTAGCCGAGGTCGTGCGGTCGCCCGGCTCGGCCCGGCCGGCCACGCGGGCCGACCGCGACGTCGTGGTGGCGTGGATGCGGGACTTCGCGCTCGAGGCCCCCCGCCCCGACGAGCTGGTGGCCGACGAGCTCGCGCGGTTCCTGGAGGGTCGGCTGGAGGCCGGGGACGCCGGTTACCGGCTGTGGATCGACGAGGGACGCCCGGTGTCGCTCGCGGGGTTCATGGGGCCGACCGGCAGCGGGATCCGGGTCGGACCCGTGTACACGCCGCCCGAGCACCGGCACGCCGGGTACGCCCGCACGGTGCTCGCCGTCCTGGCCGAGGAGCTGCTCGGACGCGGCTACCGCGCGTGCTACCTGGCCTCGGACGTCGCCAACGAGCCGGCCACCGCTCTGTACCTGTCGGTCGGCTTCCACCCGATCGCCGACTCCGCGATGGTCGCCTTCGAGCCGGCGTGACGCGCGTTACCCCTTCAGATCGGCCAGGATCTCGCGCGCCGCGTTGGCGCCGGGGCCGCCGGTGATGCCGCCTCCGGGGTGGGCGCCGGAGCCGCAGAGGTAGAGGCCCTCGACGCCGAACCGGTACCCCGCGTGCCCGAGCAACGGCCGCCACGCGAAGAACTGGTCGAGCCCGGGCTCCGCGTGCAGCGGGTGGCCGCCGCTCAGCCCGTACTCGGTCTCCAGGTCGATCGGCGTGAGCACCTGGGTCGCCGTGACCAGCGAGGAGAACCCCGGCGCGTACCGCTCGAGCGTGTCGATCACGAGGTCGGCGACCCGCTTGCCCTCGGCCTTCCAGTCGCCCTCACGCAGCGCGTACGGCGTCCACTGGACGATCGCGCTGACCACGTGCTGTCCGTCGGGCGCGAGCGACGGGTCCGACAGCGTGGGGATCGTGACCTCCAGGAACGGCTCGTCGCTGATCCGGCCGTACTTCGAGGCGTCGAACGCCTTCTCCAGGTGGTCGATGCTCGGCGCGATCACGATCCGGCCCGTGAGGCGCTCGGCCTCCTCGGCGCCGCGGAACTGCGGCAGCGCAGAGACGGCCAGATCCACCTTGGAGACCACGCCCGGCGTGCGGATGTTCTCGGCCCGCCAGACCAGGTGCGGCCCGAGCACCACCGGATCGACCAGCGTGGTGAGGGTGCGCTTGGGGTCCGCGTTCGAGATCACCGCGGTGGCCCGGATCTCCTCGCCCTCGGAGAGCGCGACGCCCACCGCGCGGTGGTCCTCGGTGATCACGCCGACGACCTCGGCGCCGGTCCGGATCTCCGCCCCGAAGGAGCGCGCCGCCTCGGCCAGGGCCTCGGCGAGCGCGCCGGGCCCACCCCGCGCGAGGCTGGACTGCCCGGCCGCCCCGCCGTCGTTGCCGGCCGAGTCCGACAGCAGCACGAACGCCGTCCCCGCCGACCACGGGCCCATCGCCGCGTACAGCACCGCGCGAGCCGCGATCGCGCCACGAACGGCGTCGGTCTCGAAGGCCTCCGCCACCAGGTCGGCCACGGCCATCGGCAGGATCCGGGTGGTCTCGCGCGCGGCGCGCTTGCCGAGGTCGCGGAAGGCCTTGCCGGCGCGCAGGCCGGTCAGCAGGTCCGCGAACGTCAGGTTCTTCACGTCCGGCGGAGTGGCCATGTGCACGTACGCCAGGAAGCTCGCGATCGCGCGGACCCGCTTGTCGAACGCCGGATACGCCTCGGCGTCCTTCGGCGACCGGGCGCGGAGCTCCTGGGCCGTCCGGATGGGGTCGGCCCACAGCGTGAGCGCCGAGCCGTCGGGCTGCGGCGCGAACACGCGGACCGACGGCTCGATCCGCGCGAACCCGTGCCGGGCCAGCCCCAGGTCGCGGATCACCGACGCGCGGAGCCGCCCCACCGTGTGCGCCGGCCCCGGCGCCCTCACGCCCGGCGCGAGCTCCACCGTGTCGAGGATCCCGCCCACGCGCTCGCGGCGCTCGAGCACCAGGACGCGCCTGCCCGCCCTGGCCAGGTACCCCGCGGTGACCAGCCCGTTGTGTCCCGCGCCGATCACGACGGCGTCGTACCGCGCCTGCGTCATCACGCCACCGCCTTCCCGCG
>JBHGAT010000357.1:0-2387 GCA_041946645.1 Candidatus Velamenicoccus archaeovorus
GGGGGGGCGCGGCGAGCCGGTCCGCGTGTCGGTCGGATACGTCGATCCGGTCCGCGTCCCCCTCGCCGGCCTGCTGTTCCCGTCGGAGGCACACCTGTCGGCCGTCGCCGTGATGCGCCAGGAGCTCGGATGAGGACGGCGACGCCCGATCGCGCGAACGGGGATCGAGGCTCGGTGACGCTGGTCACCGCCGCGCTCGTGGGCGTGATCCTCGTCCTCGCGCTGGGGGCGGTCGACCTCACCCGGGTGCTGGTCGCGGTGGCTCGGGCCCAGACCGCCGCCGACGCCGCCGCCCTGGCCTCGGCGCAGGAGCAGGCCATCCCCTCCGGGCTCGACCCCGCCGAGGTGGCCGCGGTCTTCGCCGCCCACAACGGGGCCGAGCTCATCGGATGTGCGTGCGCGGTCGGGGCCTTCGAGGCCACCGCGACCGTGCGGGTGCCGGTCGATGGGCTGGCCCTGGTGCCCGGGACCCGGTTCGCGCAGGCCACGGCCAGGGCCGAGGTCGACACCGACGGTCCCGACCCCCCCGACCCGGCGGCCGGTGCGCCTGCTCCCTGACGTGCGTGGCAGAGGCGGGGCGTAGAATGCCTGCACCATGGCGGTCAACCCTCGGAGGCGGGCTCGGAGCAAGCGGGCCCTGCTGGCCACGGTGGACTACACGCTGGCCAAGCGGGCGCTGCTTCGCGAGGTCCGGACGGGGCTCCGGTCCCGGGCCGACATCTGCGACGCGCACCCCGAGCTGATGCGGGCCGCCGTGCACGTGGGGGAACGCACCCATCGCGACTGCCCGGTGTGCGAACGCTCCAAGCTCGTCCTGCTGGCCTACGTCTACGCGGACGACCTCAAGCAGGACAACGGCCGGGTGTGGCCGCTCGACCAGGGGCTGTCCCTGGCCGCCGATCACCGCAACGCCTGGTGCTACGTGGTCGAGGTCTGCACCGAGTGCCAGTGGAACCACCTCTCCGAGGCCTTCGTGGCTCGGAGCGCCGGCTGAGCCTC
Source organism: Candidatus Velamenicoccus archaeovorus (assembly GCA_041946645.1). Taxonomy (GTDB): domain Bacteria; phylum Actinomycetota; class UBA4738; order UBA4738; family HRBIN12; genus DASQQQ01. The sequence continues at coordinate 1,000 of JBHGAT010000357.1, forward strand.
TCGCCGAGCCCAGCCGCGACGTGCCCGGGTCGCCGGTACCACCACCACCCGTTCCGCCACGGGAACGCCACACCTCCGGGTGCTCCGTTCAGCGTGGATGCGCAGGTGCCTGGGTAGAATCGGCTGGCCTTGGCGGCCAAGACCGCACCCCGGCGGGCCCCGCGTGGGCCCAGGCACGCCCCCCGAAAGCCGACGAAGCAGCACCGAGGCTTCGTCCGTCGCTTCTGGTGGGTGTTCCTGGCCGTGCCGGCGGCCGTGCTCGTGGTCGTGGTCGGCACGCTGGCCTTCGTCTACTCGCGGCTGGAGCTGCCGTCGACCCCGCCGCCGCTGCAGACCACCTACCTGTACGACCGGACCGGCAAGCACCTCCTGGCCACGCTGCACGCCTCGGTCGACCGGACGATCGTCCCGTTCGACCAGATGCCGCGGAGCCTGCGCCAGGCGGTGCTCGCCGCCGAGGACCAGGACTTCTACCGCCACCCCGGCATCGATCCCCTGGGGATCCTCCGGGCCGCCTGGAGCGACCTCGTCGCCCACCGGGTGGTCCAGGGCGGGTCCACCATCACGCAGCAGCTCGTCAAGAACGTCTACGCCGGGCACTACGCGACCGATCCGAAGACCGGGCAGACCACGTACGTGGTGCCGCCCAGGACGTTCGGTCAGAAGGTCCGCGAGGCGCTGCTGGCCATCAAGCTCGAGCGGACCTACTCGAAGGACCAGATCCTGGCCAAGTACCTGAACACGATCTACTTCGGCCACGGCGCGTACGGCGTGGAGGCGGCGGCGCAGACGTACTTCGGGGTCCATGCGCAGGACCTGTCGTTGCTGCAGTCGGCCACCCTGGCCGGGCTGATCGCCAACCCGTCGTTCTTCGATCCGATCGCCGATCCGGACAGCGCGATCGTCCGTCGCAACTACGTCCTCGACCGGATGGCCCAGCTCGGCGACATCTCGCAGGCGCGGGCGGAGCGGCTGAAGCAGCTGAAGATCCGTACCGTGGGCTCGGCCTCGGCGCCGAGGTTCCCGGCCAAGCTCGGGTACTTCCTCGACTACACGCGGCGGACGCTGATCGACCGGTTCGACGAGGCCCGGGTGTTCGGGGGCGGCCTGCGCGTGGAGACCACGCTCGACGCGTCGATGCAGCACGAGGCAGAGGCCGCGGTCGCCGGCCGCCTCGACTCGCCCGGCGATCCCGAGGCCGCGCTCGTGGCCATCGACCCGGCCACCGGGGAGGTCCGCGCGATGGTCGGCGGTCGCAACTTCAACACCTCGCAGGTGAACCTGGCGCTGTCCGGGGCGAAGGGCTACGGCGGGACCGGACGGCAGGCGGGATCCGCGTTCAAGCCGTTCACCCTCGCCGCGGCGATGGAGGAGAAGGTCTCGCTCTC
>JBHGAT010000358.1:0-2381 GCA_041946645.1 Candidatus Velamenicoccus archaeovorus
GACTTCATGATGGTCCCCGACGTCTCCACGCTCCGGATGGTGCCCTGGCTCGAGAAGACGGCCATGGTGATCTGCGACGTCCACGACGAGGAGACCAAGGAGCCGGTCGAGGTCGCGCCGAGGCAGATCCTCAAGCGGCAGATCGAGCGGGCCACGCAGGCCGGCTACACGATCAAGGCGGGCTCGGAGCTCGAGTTCTACCTGTTCAAGGACTCGTTCGAGGAGGCGGCCACCAAGGGCTACCGGGGCCTGCAGCCCTCGTCAACGTACATCATGGACTACCACATGCTGCAGACCACCAAGGACGAGTGGATCATCCGGCAGATCCGCAACGGCATGCTGGGCGCAGGGATCCCGATCGAGTTCTCCAAGGGCGAGTTCGGGAAGGGCCAGCACGAGATCAACATCACGTACGCCGACGCCCTGACCACGGCCGACTACCACGTGATGTACAAGCACGGGGTCAAGGAGATCTGCGCGATGAACGGGGTCGCGGCCACGTTCATGGCCAAGTGGTCGATGGACGAGGCCGGGTCGTCCTGCCACATGCACTCGAGCGTGTGGGACGAGGACGGGGCCGAGTCCCTGATGTGGGACGAGACCGCCCCCAACCACATGAGCGAGACGTTCCAGCACTACCTGGGCGGTCAGATGGCCACGGCCAGGGAGATGGCCTGGATGTACGCGCCGTTCATCAACTCGTACAAGCGGTACCAGCACGCTTCCTGGGCTCCCACGGCGATCCTGTGGAGCCACGACAACCGCACCTGCGGGTTCCGGGTGGTCGGCGAGCACAAGGGGTACCGGGTGGAGTCCAGGATCCCCGGCGCCGACGTGAACCCGTACCTCGGCTACGCGGCCACGATCGCGTCGGGGCTGTGGGGGATCCAGAACAAGGTGGAGTGCCCGCCGATGTTCCAGGGCAACGCGTACGAGGCCACGGACGTCCCCCGGGTCCCGAGCTCGATGCGCGAGGCGATCGACGAGTTCGCGAAGAGCGAGGTGGCGCGGGAGGCGTTCGGCGACTTCGTGTTCGAGCACCTGCTGAACACGGCCGTGCAGGAGCAGATCATCTTCGACAACAACGTGGTCACGGACTGGGAGCTGGAGCGGTACTTCGAGCGCGGTTGATCGTCCCGCCACGCAGGCGAGAGGCCCAGGGTTCGCTAGCATCGGCGGGATGAAGCCGGTCCTGTTGGTACGCAACGACCGCTATGAGTCGTTCGGCCTGGCACCGAACGCGCTCGTACGGGCCGGGGTCGATGTCCTGTCCGTGGACGCCACGACGTCGCCCACCGAGCTGCCGCCGCCGGACGCCGTCGTGGGCGTCGTGACCTTCGGCGGGACGATGAACGTGGACCAGGTGGACGACCACCCCTCCCTGGCCCTGGTCCGGGACTACACGCGCGAGGCGGTCGAGCGCGGGCTCCCCTACCTGGGGATCTGCCTCGGCTCCCAGATCCTGGCCCGGGCGATGGACATCCCCGTGGTCCGTGGGCCGGTCCGCGAGGTCGGGTTCGAGCCGATCCGCCTGACGCCGGAGGCCAAGGAGGACCCGCTCCTGTCCTTCCTGGACGACCCGGAGACGGTGTTCCAGTGGCACGAGGACACGCACGAGCTCCCGCCGGGAGCGACGCTGCTGGCGACGAGCGACCGGATCCCGGTGCAGGCGTACCGGATCGGTGAGCACCAGTGGGGGATCCAGTTCCACCTCGAGGTCGACGCCGCCGAGCTCGAGTGGTGGCTCGAGATCGCCGACGCCGAGCTCGATCTCAAGTCCGAGTGGGGGAAGTCCGCCGACGAGATCCGCGCCGAGGCCGAGCGGCACATCGACCGGCAGCACGAGCGGGGCCGCGAGATCTTCCGTCGGTTCGCCGACGTGGCCCGGGGAGCGGCCGGAGCCTCTCGCTGAGGTCGCTGAGGGGCACGTCCGGCGGGGTCGCCCCGCCGAAGGAACGCCCGGCATAGGATGGCCCGGTCGAACGTGCCCGCGGAGGAGGTGCACCCATGGCGGGCATCAACGTCGTCAGCTACCGGCCCGAGCGCAGCGACTACGCGTGGACCTTCGGAGGGGCAGCCCCGGTGCTGAAGGTCTCGCCCGGCGATGTGCTGGAGCTCTGGACCGACGACTGCTTCACCGGCCTCGTCCGCACCGTGGACGACATGGCGTCGGAGAAGGTCGTCTTCCCGTTCCTGAACCCACAGACGGGACCCTTCTACGTGGACGGGGCGGAGCCCGGCGACACGCTCGCGCTGCACTTCGTCTCGATGGAGCCGGCCCGGGACTGGGGTGTCTCCACCACGTTCCCGCTGTTCGGCGCGCTGACCTCCACGCTTGCAACCGTGACGCTGCAAGAGCCTCTGCCCGAGGTCGTGTGGCT
>JBHGAT010000359.1:0-2379 GCA_041946645.1 Candidatus Velamenicoccus archaeovorus
GCGGGCCGGGCGCCGCTCACGATGGGAGGTGATCGGCGCATGGTGACGGTCAACGTCGTGGTCCTCGCCGGCACGGTCGCGGCCGAGCCGGTCGAACGCCGGATGCCCTCCGGCGACGAGGTCACGGAGCTCCGTCTCTCGGTGCCCGAGGCGGGCAAGCGGCTCCTGCCGCTGCCGGTCGCCGCCTGGCACAAGACCGTGGGCAAGCGTGCCGTCAAGGGCATCGCCAAGGGCGACGACGTCCTGGTCTACGGGCAGCTGGCCCGGCGGTTCTACCGGAGCGGGGCCGGCGCCCGCAGCCTGACCGAGGTCGTGGCGACCGGCATCAAGAAGCTCGAGCCGGCGCCGGAGGAGTGATCGCGCTCAGCCTCCCGGACCGTCCTCGAGCGGTCGGATCACCATCCCCGAACGCGGCTTGGGCCAGAAGTACGTGGACTTCTGCGGCAGGCGCTCGCCGCGGTCCACCGTGGCGCGGATCCTCGCGGCCGTGGTGGAGGGCAGGAACACGGCGGCCGAGGCCCGCCCGGTCCGGACGGCCTCCTCCGCCTCGACCGCGTCGGGCGTGTACCACAGGTCGTCCTCGGGTCCACCCAGGACCTGCTCGTGCAGCGCGCAGACGGTGGGGGGCTCGCCCTCGAGCGTGGCCACGCGATGCACCAGCTCGCCCTCCTCGCGAGCCGCCACGCCGATCACGAGCCGGTCGTCGTCCACCTCCTCCAGCACCTCCTGGAGGTCGCGGACCCGGCTGCCGGCGACGGGCACCGAGCCCCGGGTCACCACCCGGTGGAACGGCAGGACGGGTGGCTCCTCGGTGGCGGCGTCGACCACCAGCATCATCACCGCGTCCCATGGGCCCGAGCCCCGGACGGCGCGCATCTCCTCCCGGAACCGGAGGGCCGTGGTGTACCGATGGTGGCCGTCGGCGATCATCAGCGAGCGCTCGCGGAGGTCCTCGGCCACGGCATCGCCCCGCCCGCCCCGCCCGCCCTGGGGCTCGACCCACAGGCGGTGCTCCACCCCCTGCTCGTCGGTCATCGCGGCGGTGGGCCGGCCCCGGCACGAGCGCTCGAGCAGCTCGTCCAGCGCCGGGCAGGGGGTGGTCACCACCGCGTGGATGCTCGACAGGTTGGCCCGGAGGGCCCGCAGCAGCTCGAGCCGGTCCCGGACCGGTCCTGCCATCGTGTGCTCGTGGGGGACGATCGAGCCTCCCCAGTCCTCGAGCTCCACCGCGCAGACCAGCCCCCGGATCCGGCGCCGGCGGCCGTGCAGCGTGAACCGCATCTCGTACGGGTAGTAGGCGGGTCCCTCCGTGGGGACCAGCACGCCCTCCTCGCGCCACCGGCGGTACTCGCACGCGGCCCGCCTATACTTGTCTCCGGGGTCTGAGTCGTCCGGACGGCCCTCCGCGAGGTCCAGCCTGATGAGGTTGTACGGGCTGGCATGCAAGAACCGCTGCTGCTCGGCGGGGGAGATCACGTCGTACGGCGGGGTGGTGACGCGTTCCAAGGGCCCCACCCGGGCACGGTCGTAGAGGCAGCCGACGAAGGGCGAGATCCGGGACACGACACCGTGTATAGCAGACGACTCCGAGACGAGACCGCGTACGACCTGTACTCACGGGGCACGCGCTTCCTGGCCGAGGGCCATCCCCATCAGGCGGCCATGCTGCTGTCGCGGGCCAAGCTGATCGAGCCCGAGAAGGGCTCGATCCGGGCCGCCCTGGGCCGGGCGCTGTTCATGAGCGGGCGGATGGCTCGGGCTCGGCGCGAGTTCGCGAAGGCCGTGCAGATCGACCCCGCGGACGACTGGGCCCACTTCGCCCTGGCCCTGGCCTGCGAGCGCACCGGTGAGCGCTCGCGGGCGATCGGGCACCTGAAGCTCGCGATCGCCATGGCCCCAGGCGTGGACGACTACGAGCGGGCCCTCCGCCGCCTGTCCCGATGAGCGAGCTGCTGGCGGGCCACGACTGCGTGCTGTTCGACCTGGACGGCGTCCTGTACCGGGGGGACCGCGCGATCCCCGGGGCCGCCGAGGCGGTGGACGCCGTGCGCGCCGCCGGGCGCGCGGTGATCTTCATGACCAACAACTCCAGCCGGACGCCCCAGGCGGTCGCGGACACGCTCCGGGAGCTCGGCATCCCGGCCCGTCCCGAGGAGGTCGTGACGTCGGCCCTGGCGACGGCGGAGCTGCTGGCGTCGCGGGGCGGGGGGACCGCCTTCGTGGTCGGCGAGGAGGGCATCCGGTCGGCCCTGTCCGAGGCCGGCGTCCGTCTGGTGGACGGCGAGCCCCAGGGCGTCGACCACGTCGTGGTGGGGTGGGACCGGGGGATCGACTACCCCAAGCTCCGGACCGCCTGCCTCCTGGTCCAGCGGGGGGCCC
>JBHGAT010000036.1:0-10848 GCA_041946645.1 Candidatus Velamenicoccus archaeovorus
GAGCGCTTCATCCTCGAGCTCATCGACTGGGAGGAGAACGGCGACCCCTACTTCTACGAGAACCACCACCTGTCGCCGCAACGCATCGACGGATCGGTGACCGACGCCGGCGAGGAGTACTGGATCTACTACAACACCCGCAAGTTCAGCGGGAAGAAGCTCGTCGTGCATCCCGGGTGCTCCTACGTGACCAGGGATCGCGGCGTCTACAACATCCTGGTCTGGTCCGGCAGCGGGACCTACGGAGGGTTCGAGGTCCAGGGCGGCGATCCCGATCGCGACGAGCTGCTCGTGACCCACGATCGCGCCACCCGGGGGGTCGAGGTCCGGAACACCGGGAGCGAGGATCTGTTCGTGATCAAGTTCTTCGGCCCGGACGTGAACCCGGACGTGCCGATGATCGAGCGCCGCTGAGCGGCGAGAACGGGAGACCGCGGTGGACGAGAAGGTGCGCTGGGGGATCCTGGGGACCGGCAAGATCGCGCGGATCGTGGCGGGGGCGCTCGCGGGGTCGATGGACGGCGAGCTGGTCGGCGTAGGGAGTCGGGACGCGGCGCGCGCCGAGCGCTTCGCGACCGAGTTCGGCGCCCGGTCGCACGGCGACTACGCGGCCGTCGTCGCCGATCCGCAGGTGGACCTCGTCTACGTGGCGATGCAGCACCCGTGGCACCGGACGTGGGCGGTCGAGGCGGCCGCCGCGGGCAAGCACGTCCTGTGCGAGAAGCCGCTGGCCGTGAACCACGAGGGCGCCGCGCGGATCGTGGAGGCCGCGAGGCGGAACGACGTGTTCCTGCTCGAGGCCTTCGCGTACCGCTGTCACCCGCAGACCGAGCGGCTCGTCGAGCTGCTTCGGCACGAGCGGATCGGCGAGGTCCGGATGATCGACGCCGTCTTCGGCTACGACGCCGGTCCGGAGCCGACGAACTACCTCATGGTCCACGAGCTCGGCGGAGGCGCGATCCTCGACGTGGGCTGTTACACGACCTCGATGGCGCACCTGATCGCCGCCGCCGCGACCGGCCGGACGGTCGCTCCGACCGTCGAGGTGACGGGTGCGGCGTGCTTCGGGCCGACGGGCGTCGACCACACGACCGCGGCGACCCTCACGTTCGACGGCGGGCTGGTCGCGAGGGTGGCCTGCTCGATCCAGGCCGACCTCGACAGCTGCGTACGGATCTACGGATCCGCCGGTCGGATCACGGTACCGTCGCCATGGCTGCCCGGTCGGATCGGCTCGGAGGCGACGATCGTCGTCGAGGCGGGAGGGGGCGAGGCAGAGGTGATCCGGGTCCCCCTCGAGGCGGACGTGTACACGGTCGAGGTCGATGCGGTGAACGCCTTCGTGCGCAAGGGGGAGCGTTCTCCTTCCGTCATGTCGTGGGACGAGTCGCTCGCGAACATGCGGACGCTCGATCGCTGGCGGGCGTCGATCGGCCTCCGGTATAACGACGACGAGTCCTAGGACCGGGAGGCTGTCGTGGCGACGATCGCGGACGTGGCGAGGAAGGCCGGGGTGTCGGTGTCGACCGCCGCCCGCGTGCTCTCCGGCCGTGGGTACGCAGCGGAGGAGACCCGGAGGCTGGTGCTCGAGGCCGCGAAGGATCTCGGCTACGTGCCGAACCAGATCGCCCGCAGCCTCCGGACACGCCAGACCAAGCTGATCGGGCTCCTGATCGGCGACGTGGAGAACTCGTTCTACTCGGTCATCGCGAAGAACGTGGAGTCGGTGGCCAAGGATGCGGGCTATCACGTCGTGCTCTGCAACAGCAACGACGAAGCCGAGGTGGAGCGCGAGTACCTCAAGCTGCTCGACGCGATGCAGGTCGATGCCCTCATCGTGACGCCGACGTCGAAGAGCCGGCGGCACCTGGCTCGGCTCGTCGACAAGGGGATGGTCATCGTGCAGGTGGACCGCCGCGTCGAGGGCGTCGCCGCCGACGCGATCCTCGTCGACAACGAGGCGGGGGCGGCGAACGCGGTCTCGCACCTCATCCTGGCCGGTCACTCGAGGATCGGGATCCTGACCGGCGAGCTCGAGGTTCCCACCGCTCGTCAGCGGCTGGCCGGCTACGAGCGAGCGCTGAAGGAGCACGGGATCCCGATCCGAAGCGAGCTGGTCAGGTCCGCGTCGTTCCACCGCGAGCACGCGATCGAGAACGCGGTGGATCTCATCCGCGCATCCTCGCCCCCGACGGCCATCTTCGCCGCGAACAACATCCTCGCCGAAGGCGTCCTCGTGGCGCTCGGCCAGCAGGGGTTGCGGGTGCCGCGGGACGTCTCGCTGGTGGCCTTCGACGACGTGCAGTGGATGAGCCTCGTCGAGCCCGCGATCACGGTCGTTCGGCAGCCGGTGGCGGACATGGCGCGGAGCGCGGCCGAGTTGGCCCTCCGTCGTCTGCGCGACGGGCGCGAGGGCCGCCCGAGCACGATCCTGTTCCGGACCGAGCTGATCGAGCGTGGGTCCGTCGCCGCCCTCCGGAAATCCCCGAGGGCGGCGTCCTCGCGATGAGGATCACGGTCGGCGTCGACATCGGCACGACCGGGGCCCGGGCGGTCGCGGTCGACGAGGGCGGCCGGGTCGTCCACGCGCATAGCGCCGGGTATCCGCTCCTGACCCCCCGACCCCAGTGGACCGAGCAGGAGCCGGCCGCGTGGTGGTGCGCGACCCGCGAGACGCTCGGCGCCGTGGTGCAGGCCTGTCGCGCGCGCTCCGGGGAGGTCGTCGGGATCGGGCTAACCGGTCAGATGCACGGCTCGGTCTTCCTCGACGACGACGGCCGGGTGATCCGCCCCGCATTGCTCTGGAACGATCAGCGGACCGGCGATCAATGCCGGGAGATCGAGGACCTGGTCGGCCGCCCGCGTCTGGTCGAGATCACGGGAAACCCGGCGCTCACCGGCTTCCAGGCCCCCAAGGTGCTGTGGCTGAGAGAGCAGGAGCCCTCGAGCTACGAGCGCGTGGCGCACGTCCTCCTCCCCAAGGACTACGTGCGCTACCTGCTGACCGGCGAGTTCGCGACCGATGCGTCCGACGCGGCCGGGACGCTCTTCATGGATCTCCGCGCCCGCGACTGGTCCCGGGAGGTCCTGGGCGCCCTCGACGTCCCGGTCGAGTGGCTGCCGCGGGTGTTCGAGAGCCCGGATCCGACGGGACAGCTCCGGGGAGACGTGGCGGGGGAGATCGGCGTGCCGGCGGGCATCCCCATCGCGGCCGGCGGGGGCGACAACGCCGCGGCGGCCATCGGAACGGCGGTGACGCGGGAGGGCCTCATGTCGAGCTCGATCGGAACGAGCGGCGTCCTCTTCGCGCACGCCGACGGGTGCGCGGTCGACCCGTCCGGTCGCGTCCACGCCTTCGCCCACTCGGTGCCGGGCAGGTACTGCCTGCTCGCGGTCACGCTCTCTGCCGGCGGGTCGCTCCGGTGGTGGCGCGATCTCACCGGGCTGGGCTACGACGAGCTCGTCGCGGAGGCCGAGTCGGTGCCGCCGGGAAGCGAGGGGCTGGTGTTCCTGCCGTACCTGACCGGAGAGCGCACGCCGCATCTGGACCCCAAGGCGACCGGGGGGTTCGTGGGGCTCACCGCGCGGCACGGCCGCGCCCACATGACGCGGGCCCTCATGGAGGGTGTGCTGTTCAGCCTTCGCGACGGCCTGGAGATCATGCGCGGCATCGACGTTCGCCCCTCGCAGATCCGCGCCATCGGCGGCGGGGCGACCTCGCTGCTCTGGCTGCAGCTCCAGGCCGACGTCTACGGGACCGTCGTGCACCGGCTCGCCATCGAGGAGGGCGCCGCGTACGGGGCCGCGCTGCTGGGTCACGTCGCGGCCGGGACGTTCGCCGGCGTGGAGGAGGCCACGTCCGTGGTGCGAACCCTCGACGAGGTGACCGAGCCGGACGCGGTGCGCACGGCGGCGTACGAGGAGGTCTACCAGGTCTACCGCGGCCTGTATCGGACGCTGCGGGAGGACATGCACCGCCTGGCCGACCTCGCCGCGACCTCCGGAGGCCCGCGATCGACGTCTGCCTGATGATCGAGGGCCAGGAGGGCGTGACCTGGGAGCAGTGGGTGACCCTCGCTCGCGCCTGCGAGGAGCTCGGGTTCGGAGGGCTCTTCCGCTCCGACCACTACCTGTCGTTCTCGCACCCGACCGAGCGGGGCGCCCTCGACGCCTGGGCCACGGTCACCGCGCTCGGAGCGGTGACCGAACGGATCCGGTTGGGCACGATGGTCTCGCCGGTGACGTTCCGGCATCCCGCGACCCTCGCGAAGTCGGTCGTGACGGCCGACCACGTCTCGGGCGGACGGGTCGAGCTCGGCATGGGCGCGGGCTGGTTCGAGCGTGAGCACACGGCGTTCGGCTTCCCGTTCCCGCCGGTCGGCCAGCGGATGGACATGCTCGCCGAGCAGGTCGAGATCGTCCACCGTCTGTGGGGCGCGGACGGCGGCGAGGTGACCTTCGAGGGCAGGCACTACCGACTCGATGCCTGCCCCGCCTTGCCTCGCAGCGTGCAGGAGCCGCACCCGTGGCTGATCGTCGGGGGCGGCGCCGGTCCGCGTTCGGCGGCGATCGCCGCTCGGTGGGCCGACGAGTACGACGTCGTCTACGTCGACCCCGCAGGAGCCAAGGACCGCATGGACCGGATCTCTGCCGCCTGCGAAGCGATCGGCCGCGATCCATCGAGCCTCCGGCGATCGCTGCTCACGAAGGCCATCGTCGGGACGGACGAGAGCGAGGTTCGTCGACGGGCCGCTGCGCTCATGAGCTGGACGAACGAGACGGGCGACGTAGGGGCCTTCCTCGAGGAGCTCCGCACGCGGCACCTCGCGGGGACCGTCGCCCACGTCCTCGACCGGCTGGCCCAGTATGCGGCGGCCGGCATCCAGCGCGTCCTGGTGCACCAGCTCGTCCACGAGGACCTGGACTCGGTGGCGCTGATCGGCGACGAGGTGGTCCCGGCGGCCGCGGTCCTGTAGCTCACGCCGGGGGGAGATGCCGGGATGCGGTTGGAGCTGAACCTGGACTTCCGCGAGCGGTTCGCCCCGGACCGGTTCTTCTTCGGCGTGGCCTACGCGCCCTACTGCGAGGGCGGCGGCCTCAATCGGCCGGACGGGCCGAAGAACACCGACTGGGCGCGATCGCACCCCGGGCTCGGGAAGCGGTCGGGCGAAGGGATCCGATTCTGGACCGACTACGCGAAGCACGTGGAGCTCGCGGCGTCCCTGGGCCTGAACGCGTTCCGGATGGGGATCGAGTGGGCGCGCTGCCAGCCGTCCGCGGCCACCGAGCCGACGGACCCTCCCCCGTGGGACGAGGCGGCGCTCGACCACTACGCCGACATGGTCGAGTGCGTGATCGACCACGGGATGCAGCCGATCGTCACGCTGCATCACTTCACGCACCCACTGTGGCTCGGCCTGGACATCTGGCTCGACGATCGCGGTCCGGACGTGATGGCCGACGCCCAGGTCCGCATCGTGGACGAGGTCAACGCGCGGCTCATGGCGCGCGGCGGCAAGAGGATGGCGCACTTCCTCGTCTACAACGAGCCGAACCTGCTGCCGCTCATCTATCACTTGATCGGTTGGTACCCGATCGAGCGGAGGGGGCCCGAGTACCTGCTCCCCGCCTACGACACGATGCTCTCGCACTACATCCGGGTCTACGACGGCCTCCACGACCTGTTCGAGGCGCGAGGTTGGGGCACCCCGCACGTCGGGTACACGATCGCGAGCCTGTGCCAGTACGAGCTCGACAAGCAGCTCGACGACCTCCTCCGCCTGCGGACCTGGGGCGTGGCGCGGGAGGACGCCGGGGCCAAGATCGCCGAGTGCCGGTCCGCGTGGCGGGCCCGCATCGACGACCTCGCGAGGTCGCAGCTCACGGACGAGGAGCACGACCGGTACCTCGCGGCCGTGGCCTCCACGGCCGGGTCGGTTCCCCCCGAGGGGTTCACGAAGACGCTCGACGCGCTCTACGCCTCACCGCGCGAGAGGAAGCTCGACTACCTCTCGTTGAACGTCTACGAGCCGTTCGGGGCCGCGCGCCTCGGGCAGCAGCGGGAGGACGGCGCGGTTCCGTGGGACGTCTACGCGATGGACGGCGAGATCTACCGCACGTTCATCCTCGCGAAGCACGACTTCAACACCGAGCTCCCCATCTACATGGGCGAGAACTCGTGCGCGAACTTCCAGCCGGTCGGCGAGCCCGCGATCCCCCGACCCGACGGGTGGACACGCGAGCGCTACCTCAAGACCTACCTCATGGAGATGGTCCGCTGCATGAAGGAGGGCGTACCGATCGAGGGCTATCTGTACTGGACCCTCGTGGACGACGTGCATCCGGCTCGGCTCGGCCTCTACAGCTACGACTTCGAGCACCACCGGATCCTCGACACCGACTGCTATGGGCGGCCGTCCGGCAGGATCTACGGGCACCTCGTCGCCGCGCTGCGGAGCGGCGACAAGGCGAGGGTCTCGGAAGCGTTCGTCAGGGCGTACGGGGATGGCTGACCTGATGGACCCGGCCGAGCTGCTCGGGTACGAGCTCAGGCAGCGGCTCGAGTCCGGGTACGACGTCGCCGGGATCGATGCGGAGGTTCGCGCGGCGCTCGCCGGCGGCTCGCCGGCCGACATCCAGCGCGCGTACGCTCGGCTCGAGGCGGCCCCGCGCCGTTCCGACTGGCCGTACGAGGAGCCGTCGGGGCTCGAGGAGATCCGGCGCACGCTGCCGTCGGTTCCCTCGGTGCCGAGGTTGACCGCGGACGACGAGACCCTGCGTGATCGCCTCCTCGGCGCGTGGCTTGGGCGATGCGCCGGCTGCAACCTGGGCAAGCCCGTCGAGGGATGGTCTCGTGCGCGGATCCGCCGGTACCTCGACCTGGCCGACGCCCATCCGATCGAGGACTACCTGCCGGTCCTGGATCCGTTCCCCGACGGCCTCGAGCTCAACGCCTGCTGGCCCGAGACGACCAGGGGCAACGTCACGTCGATGGCCCGCGACGACGACATCGACTACACGATCCTCGCCCTGCACGTCCTCGAGGTCCATGGGTTCGGCTTCGGGACGGCGGACGTCGCTGCGGAGTGGCTGGAGCACCTTCCCTACCACCAGGTGTACACGGCCGAGCGTGCCGCCTACCGGAACCTCGTGGACGGGCTCGCACCTCCGGAGACCGCGCTGCGGCGCAACCCGTACCGCGAATGGATCGGGGCTCAGATCCGGGCCGACCTGTGGGGCTACGTCCGTCCCGGCGACCCCGAACGCGCCACCGAGCTCGCGTTCCGGGACGCCTCGCTGTCGCACGCGGAGAACGGCATCTACGGCGAGATGTGGGTCGCCGCCCTCGTGGCGATCGCGTTCGTGGTGGACGACGTGCGCGAGGCCCTCGAGCTCTCGCTCGCATCCGTGCCTCCCCGATCGCGGCTCGCGGAGGCCCTCCGCGACGTGATGGACCTGCGCGCGAGCGGGCTCGAGTGGCGCTCGGCCCGCGACGCGATCGAGGAGCGGTACGGGCACTACAGCCCGGTCCACACGGTGAACAACGCCGCGGTCGTCGCGGCGGCCCTCCTGTGGGGGGAGGGCGAGTGCACCCGCACGATCGGTCTCGCCGTCGAGGGCGGGTGGGACACGGATTGCAACGGCGCGACCGCCGGGTCGGTCGTCGGCGCGATGCGCGGGGCCGCGGCGCTGCCCGCACGCTGGGTCGAACCGCTGGGCGACCTCGTCCGGACGGCGATCCTGGGCTACGACGGGTCGAGGATCACGGATCTGGCCGAACGGACCCTCCGGCTCGCGCGGACGCCCGAGGGATGACGGCCACCATCCCCGTGGTGGGCTCGGTCAACGTGGACCTCGTCGTGCGCGTGCCGTCTCTCCCTGGCCGGGGTGTGGACGTCGGCGGGCTCGGGACCGCCTCCAGCCCGACGGGCGTGGCGCTGATCGTCGTCGATCGCGCGGGGGAGAGCGCGATCGCGGTCGCCTCGGGGGCCAACCACGACCTCACCTGAGCGCGTCGCGAGCGAGCTCGCGCGGATCGATGACCGCGGAAGGGGTGCTGCTCACGAACCTCGAGATCCCGATGAGGCCGTGGCCGCGGCCACCGAAGCCGGGTCACCCGGTTGCGAGCGTGCCTTCGTAGAGACGCTTGTCGCGCAGGGTCACCGCGTGTCTGGGGGGCTCGCCGTTCACGACGCGGAGGGCATCCAGGCACGCCTCGCGGAAGCACCGCTCGTGCGCGAACCCCACGTTCCCTGCGATGTGCGGCGTGGGGAGCACGTTCGGGTCGCGGCGGAACCAGGCGTCGGCGGGCGGCGGCTCGGGATCGTAGACGTCGACGGCCGCTCGGAGCTCACCGGCCCGGACCCGCCGCCACAGCGCGTCCTGCTCGACGACGGCCATCCGGCTGAGCAGGACGAAGAGCGACCCCGAGGGGAGCGCATCGATCACGTTCGCATCGACGACCCCGAGCGTGGCTGGTGTGGGCGGGATCGAGACGACGAAGACGTCGCTCCAACGCGCGAGCTCGGCGAGCGACCCGGTGGGGGTCACCGCGTCCGTCTCCACGACGTCCCGGGCGACGAACGGGTCGTAGATCCGCACCTCGCATCCGTACGGCGCGATGAACCCGCGATAGTGGCGGTTGATCGTGCCGTACCCGGCCAGCCCGACCCGGCAGTCGGCCAGGTCTCGGAACACGTACGCTCCGGCGTCCTTGGGCGCCTCCGGCCATCCTCCGCTTCGAACCACGTCGATCGCCGCGGGGATGTCTCGGAGCAGCGCTAGCGTGATCCCCACCCCGAACTCGGCGACGGTCGGCGTCATCGTGCGCGACGTGTCGACGACCGCGACGTCGCGCCGCCCGGCCTCGTCGAGGTCGATCCAGCGCAAGCGGTAGTCGAACGTTCCGGCGACCACGCGCAGGGCGTCGGCCCGCCCGAGCCGGGCGGCGTCGAAGGGCGGGAGCTCGGGGTCCCCGAGTCCGAGCCACGGCGCCACCACGACGGCGTGCGCCTGCGGGAGGGCGGCGTCGAGGAGGGCGGCCCGGGCCTCCGGTGTGGCCTCGGGCCTCCAGTCGACGTGGTGGACCTCCCCGTGCCCCGCGAAGGTCCTCTCGGCGATGTCTCGGTAGCGTCTCCCGCCGTGGAGGTAGCGCCTCGACCCGTGGACGACCTGCCAGCCGTCCTCGGGCGGGCTGATGACCAGGAACCGACCGTCGGTCACCGCGCCTCCTCCCGCATCGGCGGCACGACGTGGCCGAGCGCGTCCTCGGGCGTCCGGTGCAGGTGTCCGATCCTGCCGCCGGGAGGCGTCGCGGCCTCGAACCAGAAGGCTTCGAGCGTCTCGGCGACATCGACGACGTCGTGCTCGGTCCCCGTCGGCGTGCAGACGATGTCGCCGGGCCCCACCAGGTGGCTGCGCGCGCCGACGAGCACGTGCGCACGGCCGGCGAACACCAGCCAGTACTCGTCGCAGTCGTGGTAGTGGCGGTCGAAGCGCCCGTTCGGCTCGACCCGGAAGACGCCGGCGCTCGTCACGTCGGACCAGGCGGGTCTGGCCTCGGGCGAGATGCGCTGGACCACGGTCAGGTCGTCGTCAGTTGCAGGGTCGACCATCGCCCGCTCCTTCCTCTCGGTCTCTCGTTCCGGGGATGACGTCGAAGCCTGGCAGCGACCGGTGCAGCCCGCCCTCGTCGAGCGGCAGGTCCCGGTAGCGGCCGAGGAGCGCGAGGTCGGCCTCCCCGAGGCGGTCGTCGTACTTGGCCTGCCACCAGTACGGGTAGGGGAGCGGCGGCGCGCTCACCTCGTCGAGGCGTCGCATCTCCTCCTCGCCCAGCGGGAGGTCGGCCGCCGGGAGGTTCTCGGCGAGCTGGGCGTCGGTCCTGGCTCCCACGATCAGGGACACGACGGCCGGCTTGTGGAGCAGGTACGCGAGCGCGACCTGTGGCACACCGCATCCCCGCGCTTCCGCGATCCCGACGAGGACGTCGATCGTGTCCCAGAGCCGCTCCTCGTCGTAGATCGGCGGATCCGGCCACCCGAGCATCCGCCTCGTCCCGGCGGGGGGAGGGCACCCGCGTCGCCACCGCCCCGTGAGCAGCGCTCCGCCGAGCGGGCTCCAGGCGAGGATCCCGATCCCCTGGTCGAGCGAGAGCGGCACGAGCTCGAACTCCACGTCGCGGGCCTGGAGCGAGTAGTAGACCTGCTGGCTCACGAAGCGCGGAAGCGCCTCCCGGTCGGCGATCGCGAGCGCCTTCATGAGATGCCAGGCGGACCAGTTCGACACGCCGACGCATCGCACCTTCCCGTCGCGGACGAGCGCGTCGAGGGCGGCCAGCGTCTCCTCGAGCGGGACCGTGCCGTCCCAGCCGTGCATCTGCAGGAGGTCGATCCGGTCGGTCCGCAGGCGACGAAGGCTCCCCTCGCACGAGTGGACGATGTTGCGAGCCGTCAAGCCGACCCCCCCGGGCTCGTCGCCGACGCCGAAGAAGGTCTTCGTGGCGACGATCGCCTCGTCCCGGCGGCGACCGAGGGCCGAGCCGAGCAGCTCCTCGCACCTGCCGGCTCCGTAGGTCTCGGCCGTGTCGAACAGGTTGATCCCCCCGTCGAGCGCCATCCGGACCTGCCGGACGGCGCCCTCGGGGTCGACCTCCCCGAACTCGCGGTGAGCACCCCACCCCGTGGTGCCGAGCCCAAGCACCGAGACCTGCAGCCCCGAGCGGCCCAGCGGGCGGTAGCGCATGCTAGTCACGGCTCCCGATCGTCGTGGTGAGGCGCGAGGTTGCGCGCTCTCGGCCGGTCGCCGGCTCTCGGTCGCGCGCCCGGGGACGCGAGGGGTGAGGATCGGGTC
>JBHGAT010000360.1:0-2355 GCA_041946645.1 Candidatus Velamenicoccus archaeovorus
GGGTACAAGCTCGGGGCGAGGCCGGATGCGTAGGTCGTACGCGCTGCGGCTGGCGGCGGCCTTCGCCGGCGTCGGGATCGCCGCCGCGGCCGTCACCGCGATCCTCGTGAACCTCGCGTTCGGCACGCGGTTCACCTCGTATCTGGAGGACCAGCAGCGCGCGCGGCAGGAGCAGCTGGTGGCCGACCTCGCTCGCTCGTACCAGGCCAACGGCGGCTGGGACGTCACCGACCTGCGGTCCCTCCGGTCGCTGGCACTGATGGACGGCGGGACGATGCTGCTGCTGGACACCGGCGGCCGCGTCGTGTGGAACGCGGCCGCCGGCGCCGGCGGACAGATGGCCGCGATGCACCGGCGGATGATGGGCAGTGGACCGCTCGGCGCGGAGCGGCGGCTCCCCGTGAACGTCGACGGGACGGCGGTCGGCACCGCGGTGATCCGGCTGCCGCGGGTCGGTCTCCTTCCCCAGGACACGGCGTTCCGAGCCTCGGTGAACCGCCTGCTCCTGCTCGGCGGGGTCGCCGCGGGGACGGTCGCGCTGCTCCTGGGGCTGGTGCTCGCGCGCCGGGCCACGGCGCCGGCCCGAGCCCTGACCCGCGCAGCGACGGCGCTCGCGGCGGGGGACCGCAGTCAGCGCGTCGACCACGAGGGGGACGACGAGCTCGGCGAGATGGCTCGCGCGTTCAACTCGATGGCGGACACGATCGAGGAGGAGGATCGGCTGCGGAGGGCCTTCTCGGCCGACGTGGCCCACGAGCTCCGCACGCCGCTCACGATCCTCCGCACGCAGATCGAGGGTCTGCAAGACGGCGTGGTGGAGCCCTCCTCGGCATCGCTGGTCTCGCTCCACGAGGAGACCCTGCGTCTGCAGCGGCTGGTCGCCGACCTGGAGACCCTGGCCTCGGCGGAAGCGGCCGGGTTCTCGCTCGACCGCCGGCCCGTGGACCTGCGCGAGCTGGTGGAGGACGCGGCCCGCGAGTTCGCCGGCCCCGCGATGGCAGCGGGGGTCCGGCTCACGGTCGAGCTCGAGGACGTGCTCGCGGACGCCGACGGGACGCGGATCCGGCAGGTGGTGGCCAACCTGCTGTCCAACGCGCTCAAGTTCACCCCGTCGGGTGGTGCCGTGCGCCTGTCGCTGGGCGCTCGCGACGGCCACGCCGAGATCGTCGTGGCCGACACCGGCCCGGGCATCCCCCCGGACGAGCTCCCGCTCGTGTTCGACCGGTTCTTCCGTGGTCGTGGCGCACGGGCGGGCGGCTCCGGGATCGGCCTGACCGTCGCCCGGGAGCTGGTCGAGGCGCACGGCGGGTCGATCGCCGTGGACAGTCGACCGGGCGCGGGGACGACGTTCAGGGTCCGTCTCCCCGGGGCCGCATCCGGCTCGCGCGGCGTCTTCACGGCGCCTTCACACGCCCCGGCTACCGTGGGGTCGACCAAGGGGGAACGATCATGAAGGCCAGGTGGATGGCGATCGGAGCCGTGGTCGGGCTGGTGCTGGCGCTGACGATCGGGTTCGCGTACGGCTCCACGGGTGTGGGCGCCTCGACCGGCGGATCCGGCTGGTGGGCCACCATGGACGCGATGCACGACTCGCCGTGGATGGAGCAGATGCGCGGGGGGATGGGACCGCGTTGGGGGGCGGAGTGCGACCGGCTGCACGAGCAGATGCGGAGCGCGGTGAGCGCTACGGACCGGGACCGCCTCCGGCAGCATATGACCGACGCGATGCGCGAGCACATGAGCGAGGTCGGCGTGTTCCGCCCGGGCGGCATGATGGGTGAGCGGGGGTCCGGGCTCGGCGGATACGGTCCCGAAGGGATGATGGGCGGGACCGGCTCCGCCCCAGGCGACATGATGGGCGGTTGAGCTTCAGGCGCCCTTGAGCGCCGGGAGCACCTCCTCCCCGAAGGCCTCCACGGCCGAGCTCGCGGTGTCGAAGTCCATCCCCGGGTAGTGCAGTCGCACCACCAGGTGCAGGTCCCGGTCGGCGAACGCCGCCACGATCGGCCGGAGCGCGTGCGCCACCTCATCGGGGGTGCCCGCAATCGTGGAGCGGCGCAGGGCGTCCTCGTCGCCGGCCCTCGGGGCCAGCTCGTCGCGGTCGGGCGTGTCGTCGCCCTCGTCCCACGCCGTGTAGGCCCCGAGCTGGTGGATCACCCCCGGACGAGCGATCTCCCAGGCATCCCCCTCCCGCCTCACGGAAACGTTCTGCAGCAGGGCGAGCCCCATCGCGTGCGGGTCCTTGCCGGCCTCGCGGGCGCCCTCGTCGAGCAGCTCCAGGGCCGGCCGGACCTCCTCCAGGGGCGCGGCATCCGTGATGTAGCCGTCGCCGAGCCGCCCCGCGCGGCGCACGGC
>JBHGAT010000361.1:0-2355 GCA_041946645.1 Candidatus Velamenicoccus archaeovorus
GCCCGAGGGTCGCGCGCTGAAGGCGATCGTGCCGGGGGCCTCCAACACGGTGCTGGTGCCGAGCGAGCTCGACATCCCGCTGGACTTCGAGTCGATGCGGCGCATGGGCTCGGGGCTGGGCTCGGGAGGGTTCGCGGTGTTCGACGATCGGACGTGCATCGTGGGGCTGGCCCTCCGGTACTCGCGGTTCCTCTCCGTCGAGTCCTGCGGACAGTGCCCCCCGTGCAAGCTCGGCACCGGCGCCGTGACCGAGGAGCTGCGCGGGATCGAGGAGGGTCGGGGCGACGCCGACGCGCTCGACGTGATCCTGGCCCGGGCGCGGACGTGCACGGACGGGCAGCGCTGCGCCCTGCCGACGGGCGAGAGCCTGCTGATGCAGAGCCTCGTCTACGCGTTCGGGGACGAGTTCCGGGAGCACCTCGGCCGGCCCTGCCCGCACCCCGACGGGGTCGCGTTCCCCAAGATCGTCGACCTGGACGAGGCGAGCGGAACCTTCCTGTACGACGAGCGCTATCACCTGAAGCGGCCCGACTGGACGTACGCGGAGGCATGACCCCGATCCGCCGGATGTCGCGACGTCCCGCATCCTCCCTGCGCCGCAGGGCTGTTCGGACCCGGTAGGGTTCCCATCCGAGCGGAACGATCGGAGGAACGGATGGAGCTCACGGTCCTGGGCACCTCGGCCGGATGGCCGGATGCGGGTCGGGCGAACGCCGGGTACCTCGTGCAGCACGAGGGGTTCACGATGGCGCTCGACCTGGGCACGGGGACGCTGGCCAACCTGCAGCGGTGGCTACCCCACGAGCGGATCGACGCCGTGGCGATCTCGCACCGTCACCCCGATCACTGGCTCGACCTGTACCCCCTGTCGATCGCCCGTCGCTTCCACCCGACCGAGCTGCCCCCGCTCCCGGTCTTCGCTCCGGACGGGGTGATGGAGGGGATCGAGGCGCTGAGCGGTTCCGAGGACGCCGGAGCCGCCCACCGGACCTTCACGTTCCGGCGGATCGAGCCCGGGGAGGCGTTCCAGGCCGGACCGTTCCGCGTGTCCACGATGCTGATGCCGCACCTGGTGCCGGACCTGGGGATGCGGATCACGGCGGCGGCGGTGACCCTCGCGTACACGGGCGACACGGGTCCCGGTCCCGAGGTGCCGGAGCTGGCCGAGGGTGTCGACCTCCTCCTGACCGAGGCGAGCTGGGTCGACGGGCAGCACGACGACACCCCGGGGATCCATCTGACGGCGCGGCAGGCGGGCGCCGCCGCGGCCGCCGCGGGGGTGCCGCAGCTCGTCCTCACGCACCTGTGGCCGGGGAACGACCGCGATCGAGCGCGTGCGGAGGCCGAGGACGCGTTCGGGGCCCCGGTGGTCGTGGCCGAGGAGCACCTGCGCCTCCCGGTCGGCTGAGCGGGCCGCCGCCGAGGACCGGAGACCCGGCCGCTCCGCCGGCCTATCGGTCGAGGAGCTCGACCGGGTCGCCCACGGCGACCTCGCCCGGCTCGAGCACGTCGCCGTAGATCCCGAAGAGCAGCTCTCGGTCGGCGGAGACCCCGCGGTACCGCTCGATCACCGAGAGCGTCGGGAAGTCCCGCACCCCGGTGCTGGGGTCGAGCGTGGTGATCACGCACCGGGGGACCGGGTCTCCGGCCGCCACCACCGCGCCCCCGATCCGCAGGCGCCGTCCCCGCCATGTGTCCTCCTCGTGCGGGGCGACCCCGTCCACCTCGATCAGCATCCGGAAGCGGCCGGGGTCGACGCGCTCCGATCGGCCGCCCTGGCGCGAGAGCTCGTCGACCGAAGCCAGCGAGACCAGGGTGACCGGCCGCACGTCGATCGCGTCGCCCGGGCGGTCGGGGCGGGCCAGCCGCACGGGGCGCTCGGCGTACGCCGAGATCGCCGCCTCCCACGGCCCCGGGACGATGTGCGAGGGGACCGGGCGCCCGTAGAAGTCGACGGTCAATGCGGGACCGCAGGCCGCCGCGTGGCCCTCCGCCTCGGTCCCGTCGGGGAGCCGGAACCGGATCGATCCCTCGTCGAGGTCATGGTCGGCCCAGAGCGCCATGAGGGGGGCCTTCCGGTCGCCCGAGAACCGGCGGCCGTCCTGGTCCACGAAGAAGAACGTCCGGTTGCCCTCGGCACCCTCCGGACCGAGGACGATCCGCTCGGGGTGGTGCAGCCGGGTGGACTTGACCGGCGTCACGTTCAGTCGCGCCACGTGAGGCATGCGGGCACGCTACCATGGGCGGCTCGCGCAACCCGCCCGTCGCCGGTCGCGCGGGCCGTGCGTGCTACCGTTCGCGGATGGCGCTTGCGCTGCACGAAGAGCTGCGACCGCTCGCGTTCCTGCTCGGCAC
>JBHGAT010000362.1:0-3460 GCA_041946645.1 Candidatus Velamenicoccus archaeovorus
CCCGTTCACCTGCCGGATGCTCTCCCAGGACAGCCGGGCCGACGAGGCGCCCGTGCGGGGCAGCCAGGAGAGCATGAGGTGGTCCAGGAGCGATGCGCTCGATGCCCCACCCTGGCCTGGTCGGCTTGTCGCTGAAGCCGAAGCCGGGGAGCGACGGGCAGAGGAAGGCGTCCGAGGCGTCGCCTCCGTGCACCGTCGGGTCCGTGAGGGGCCCGATGACCTCATCTCGTGGCGCGGGACCAGCATCTCGGCTTCGCGTCGGAGGTGATCCCGGCCAGGAGAACGGGTCGGATGGTCGCGGCACCCTTCTCCATCCGCCATCGTCATCGTACACGAGGGTAGGGGTCTTGCTGCAACGACCATCGGTGTGCTGACACTGCACGCTGCAAGCTGGCCCGCGGTGGCTGGGGGGACGGTGATCGGATGGGCAGCTACGTGTTGGGTCTCCAGGACATCGACCGGACGCAGGTCGCCCTCGCCGGCGGCAAGGGCGCGCAGCTCGGGGAGCTTTCGCGGATCGAGGGGATCAGCGTTCCGCCCGGCTTCTGCGTGACGACGGGCGCCTTCCGGCGGATCGTGGAGGACGCTCCCTCGATCCACGATCGGCTCGACCGGCTGTCGCGCCTGAACCCGGACGACCGAGCGGCGATCCGCACACGGAGCGCGGAGATCCGCCGGACCGTCGAAGGGATCGCCATCCCCGACGATCTGGTGGCAGCCATCACCCGCGCGCTCGCTCGGCTCGGCGAGCGAGCCGCCTACGCCGTCCGATCGAGCGCGACGGCGGAGGACCTGCCGGCGGCCTCGTCCGCAGGCCAGCAGGACACGTACCTGAACGTCGTCGGGCCGACGGCGATCCTCCGGTACGTGAGCCGGTGCTGGGCCTCGCTGTTCACCGAGCGGGCCGTGACCTACCGCCTGCGCAACGGCATCGACCACCGCACGGTCCACATGGCGGTGGTCGTGCAGCAGATGGTCTTCCCGCAGGCGGCCGGCGTCCTGTTCACGGCCGACCCCGTCACGTCCAACCGGAAGGTCGCCTCCGTGGAGGCCACCTTCGGTCTGGGTGAGGCTCTGGTCTCCGGCCTGGTGAACCCCGACGTCTACTCGGTGCGCGACGGCGCCGTCGTCGCCAAGGCGATCGCCATCAAGCAGCGCGCGATCGACGCCTCGCCGGGAGGCGGGACACGGGAACGACCCGTCGAGCAGGCGCAGCGGGAGCAGCCGGTGCTGACGGATGCGCAGGTGGTGCGGCTCGCGGCGCTGGGCCGGCGGATCGAAGCGCACTTCGGCCGCCCCCAGGACATCGAATGGTGCCTGGTCGACGACGCTTTCCGGTTCGTCCAGAGCCGGCCGATCACCACGCTCTTCCCCATCCCGGACGCCGGCGACCGAGCTCGAACGCGGGGACTTCATCCCGCCGGCCCCGGACGAGCGTCCCGGCGGGCCGAACCGTGGCGGCGAGCCGGCCATCGAGACCGACCCGGCCATCGAGACCGACCCGGCCATCGTCACCGAGCTGATCGAGCGGAGCCAGGCTTCCATCGCCGCGTTGAAGCGCGACATCCGGACGAAGTCCGGATCGGCGTTGTTCGACTTCATCCTGGCCGACATCCAGGAGCTGCAACGGATCCTGTCCGATCCGCGAAGTCGCCACGCGATCATGGCCGGGATGGAAGCGACGTGGTGGCTCAACGAGCAGCTGCAGGAGTGGCTGGGCGAGCGCGATGCGGCCGACACGCTCACCCGATCCGTCCCCCACAACGTCACGTCGGAGATGGGGCTGGCGCTCCTGGACGTCGCGGACGTGATCCGGCCGCATCAAGACGTCGTCGCCTTCCTCCACCACGTCGGGGACGAGGGCTTCCTCGACGAGCTGACCGCGTTCGAGGGCGGACGAGAGGCCCGCGACGCCATCCGCGCCTACCTCGACAGGTACGGCATGCGCTGCGTCGGCGAGATCGACATCACCCGACCGCGCTGGAGCGAACGCCCCACCATGCTCCTGCCCCTGATCCTGTCCAACATCAGGAACTTCGAACCGGGCGCCGCTGCACGCCGCTTCGAGCAGGGGCGGCAGGAGGCGTCGAGGAAGGAACGGGAGCTGCTGGAGCGCTTGCGAACGCTGCCGGAGGGGGAGCGGAAGGCCGAAGAGGCCGAACGGATGATCGACCGCGTCCGGACGTTCATCGGGTACCGGGAGTATCCGAAGTACCACATGGTCGGTCGGTACTTCGTGTACAAGCAGGCCCTGCTGCACGAGGCCGAGCGCCTCGTGCGGTCCGGCGTGCTCCCGGAGAAGGAGGACATCTTCTTCCTGGCGTTCCAGGAGCTCCACGACGTCGTTCGCACGAACCAGGTGGATCGGGAGCTCATCCGCCGGCGCAAGGACGCGTTCAGGTCGTACGGAGCGCTCACGCCACCCCGGGTGCTCACGTCGGATGGCGAGGTCTTCACCGGCGCGTACCGACGCGACGACCTGCCGACCGGTGCGCTGGTCGGCTTGCCGGTGTCTGCGGGGACGGTCGAGGGCCGGGCGCGGGTCATCCTGGACATGGCGGAGGCCGATCTCGAGCCCGGCGACATCCTGGTCACGGTTCACACGGACCCCAGCTGGTCGCCCCTGTTCGTGGCGATCGAGGGTCTCGTGACGGAGGTGGGAGGCCTGATGACCCACGGCGCGGTGATCGCACGGGAGTACGGGTTGCCCGCCGTCGTGGGGGTCGAAGATGCCACGCGGCGGATCCGGGATGGGCAGCGGATCCGGGTCGATGGGACGGATGGGTACGTGGAGATGCTGCCCGAGGAGATGGCGGAGCAGATCGATGTGGGAAGGCGGCGGTTCGAGGCGGGAGGGCATCGCTCGGGCGGTTGATGCGCGCGCTCCGTGCAGGGATGGGGTGGTCGAGACCGCGGCGAGGTGGGAACGTGAGGTCATCCGTGAGAGGAGGTCGATGGCCGGAGGGAAGGCGCGCCTACCACCGCGGTGGTTCATCGTGTCGTTCTGGCACGTGCACCGGCGGATCGTCCGAGCGACCCGGGGACGCAGGGGGCTGTGGCCTCCACGCCCGGGGAAGTGGGGTGCGTTGCGGCTGACCACGACGGGTCGGCGCAGCGGCGAGGCGCGGAGCGTGATCATCGGCTACTACGAGGACGGTCCCAACCTGGTGTCGATGGCCATGAACGGGTGGGGCGCGGCCGAGCCGGCCTGGTGGCTGAACCTGCAGGCTGATCCGCAGGCGGTGGTCGAGTTGGCGGGTGGGATGAGGCGCGAGGTGCTCGGCCGGCCCGCGGTGGGCGAAGAGCGTGAGCGGCTGTGGCAGCGCTGGCGCCAACTGGACGAGAACCTCGAGAGCTACGCCGCTCGACGCCCCCAACAGACGGCGGTCGTCGTCCTGGAGCCGCGCGCGGCGGCGGGATGAGCACCTGCCACTCCACGCCGGCGAGCCGGGGAACGAGG
>JBHGAT010000363.1:0-2339 GCA_041946645.1 Candidatus Velamenicoccus archaeovorus
TACTCCACGTAGTCCCGCGCGCGCTCCGGCGCCGTCCATCCCCGCCACAGCCTGCCGACCATCGCTCCCTCCGATCGCGCCCGCTCTGACCCGGCATCATGGCAGCACGCGAAGGTGCTCGTCCGTCACCGGCCCGGACGGGTCGAGGGCACCATCCGGCGGGACCGGGTGCTCGGCGCGGATCCGCCCCTCGGAGGCCCGGGCCTTGCCGATCCGCGACCGCAGCTCGTCCGCGCCGTTGGCGATCATCGTCGTGGCTCGGGCGAACCGGTTCTCGGGCACGCCCGCCATCGCGTCGACCCGAGACGGTGTCGGCCAGGCGACGGAGCTCGGTCGCCTGGATCTCCAGCCGGGCCTCCAGCGCGGCCGTGCCGCCCCGAGCTGCGACATACCCCCCGGAGGTCACCGGACCAGACGGGCGCAGGGTAGGCAGCGGCACCGACACGGGACCGCGATCCGCCGCGCGGGCGGCTACGGGGCGGCGGCCTGGAGCTCGCGCTCGAGCCCGGCCACGTCGAGCTGCTCCTTGCGCACCCGCAGGTCGAAGTAGATCAGCCCGATGACCAGCGCCGTGAACGGCGTGGTGACCATGGAGCCGATCGCCGCGGCCAGCCCCCGGGCGAACCAGCCGGCGCCGACCGGCGCCGTGAGGATCGCGTTGACGATGCCCGTCAGGAGCGCCGTGACGACGATCGCGCCGAAGACGGGCCAGCCGAACCCCCTCACGAGCTGCCACGACCGGGAGAGCGCGTCGCCGCCCCGGCGCCGCTCGACGACCACCACGGGGATCGTGCAGACCAGGTGCGTGAGGACGATGAACCCCGGGATCACCAGCAGGATGAAGCCGGCCGCGATGGCGAGCACCGACAGGATCCCCACCCACAGGATCGACCACAGCCTGGCGAAGCCGAACCGGTAGCTCTCGCTCACCGAGGGCTCGCGCCCGACCAGCGTCCCGGCCACGGCCCACGCCACGGCCCCGGTCAGGACGATCGTGACGAACAGCGTGACGACCCCGACCAGGAGCGCGGACCCGGCGGCAGCACCGAACCCCTCGGACACCACGATCTCCCCGTTGCGCAGCTCGAGGTGCTCGGGGAACGCGACGTCGGAGACGTAGTACTGCAGCAGCGTCAACGGGACCACCACGATCCCCACCACCTGGAACAGGACGGCCCAGTGCCGCCGGTACAGATCCCACGCGGCGGACAGGATCTCCCCCACCCCCCGCGGCTTGAGCGGCGGCGGAGGCGGCAGCGCGACCGGTCCCCCTCCCATGGGTCGACCCTACCCCGGATCCCGCTCGATCAGAACACCCGGGACTCGCGGATCTTCTCCAGGGCCTCGGCGGCCCTGGCCCGGACGGTGGCGTCCTGGTCCTTCAGCGCGAGCGTGAGCGGCTCGATCGCCCCGACGTCGTGCGTCTCGCCGAGCGCGATGGCGGCGCGGGTGCGCTCGGCCGGCTCGCCCCGCCGGAGCACGTCCGCCAGCACGTCGAGCCCGGCGTCCAGCTCCCCCAGGGCCAGGATCGCGGCCCGCCGGAGCGCCGCGTCCGGCCCCGTGGCGGCCTCCACCAGCGGCGGCGCGGCCTCGGCGTGCCCCATCTTCCCGAGCGCGAGGGCGGCCCTGGTCCGGACCTCCTCGTCGGGATCGTGGAGCATCCGCGCGACGTGCTCGACGCACCGGACCTCGCCGCTCGCGGCCAGCCCGCAGACGGCCAGCCGGCGGACCTTGGGGTCGGGATCGCTCAGCCCCTCGACGAGGTTCTGGAAGCACGCCTCGGTGCCGACCTTGACCTCGCCCTCCTCGGTCCGGACCTCGTGCGCCATCTCGACCACCCCCGCTCGTGCTGCGCCACCTCCAATGAACCCAGCTTCCCGACCGGGCGCCATGGGGCGAGCGGCCTGCCTGTCGCGGGTCGCTCGGCGCGGGGGCGCCGGCCCGCCCTCCGCCGCTCCCGTTGGGGCCCGGTCACCTGGCCCACCCGGACCCTCCACGGCTACGATGGCCTCGCCATGGCGCCGCCCGAGCTCCCCCTGCTCCGGGTCCGAGGCACCCACCGCGAGGTGGGGGCGCAGATCGGCGCGGCGTGCGCCGCGGCGATCCGGGCCGCCGTGGCCTTCGACGACCAGCTCCCCGCCGGGCGGACCCGCGCCGAGCAGCTCGCGCTGGCCGGGCGGTACCTCGAGGTCACCGCCCAGGCCTACCCCTGGTTCGTCCAGGAGCTCGAGGGCGCGGCCGAGGGGGCCGACGTGGACCCCCTGGCCCTGTTCGCGTGCGCCGTCGAGGAGATCTGGTACGAGCCCCGAACCCCGGTGGTCACGGGGCGGTGCAGCGAC
>JBHGAT010000364.1:0-2328 GCA_041946645.1 Candidatus Velamenicoccus archaeovorus
CCCCGGGGCTCCGTTGTTCATGTCCACGACCGCGAGGGGTCCGAGCGGGTTGGCGATCCGCGGCGATCCCCCCAACTGGATGGACGTCTGGAACACGAGGAAGACGACGCCGGCGATCGTCACCACGACTGCCAGCCGAGCGAGCCACCGCCCTCCTCTCGAGTGGAGATGGCCGTCGGGGAACAGTAGGAAGAACAAGGCGGCGAGACCGGGCGGGAACACGATGAAGTTCAGGGGGTCGTGGATCCAGGCGATCCACGGGGTGAGGGGCAAGGGATCGATGCGGGTGCTCCGGAAGACGTACATCGTCAAGACGCCGCTGACGGCCCCGATGAGCGCGATACCCAGGAGGATCCATCCGATCGGGTTGTGGGGCATCCTGGAGGCAAGGAGGGTGCCGATCACGGCGAAGCCGATCGGGAGGATGACGTCCACCGGATCGGCCTGATCGAACGTCCGGATGGCCGAGCGGTTCGCGATCACGAGGGCGACCGCGGTCAGCCAGGCCAAGAGCCAGAGGGTGGCGAGCACCCAGGCGAGCGACCTCAGCCGTGCGGGCCGCCCGTCGCCGGTTGCTGCGGGGTCCTCCGGGACCGGAGCCTTGCCCTCGATGCCGATCCGATCCATCCCAGCTGGGATTGTCCCTCCCGCTCTCCCGGGCCGGAAGGGGTGCAGGCACGTGGGTGCATGGAGCGTGAGCACGAGCCCGGATCCCCGCCCGTCCGCATGTCCGTCCCCTGGACCGGACCGAGCGCCACGCCCGAGGGCTGGGTGCCGTTGCTGGCCATCCGACCTAGCCACCCATCCCTACGGCATCCGCCAGGGCCCGGGTCTCCCTCGCCCAGTCGTCTACCCGGAAACGGGTAGGCCGGGCCATGGGCGAATCGTGCCGGGCGTTCCGATACCTCCTGGGAGACCGAGGGGGAACACATGAGTTCGACCCGGCCAGCCATGGCCACGCCGTGGACGGAGGCACGTATCAGATCGGCTGCCGATGCACCGACGCCGGCGGATCGCATCCGCGTGCTGGTAGCCGATGACCACCCCAAGACCCGGCGGGCCCTCGCCGATCTGGTGGGGGCCGAGCCCTCCCTGGAGCTCGCCGGCGTCGCGCACGATGCCGAGGGCGCGGTTCGGCTGGCCGACCGGCATCGCCCGGACGTCGCGCTGATCGACGTGAGGATGCCCGGCGGGGGTGGAGTCCGGGCGGCCCGGGGGATCCGCAGGCGCTCGCCGGGCACCCGGGTGGTGGCCTTCTCCGCCTACGGCGACCTCGTCTCCGTGGCCGAGATGCTCCGGGCCGGTGCCGACTCGTACCTGGTCAAGGGCTCGAGCCGCGCGGAGATCGTGGACGCCATCCGTCACGCGGCACGGGGCCACGGCACGGTCTCGACCGACCTGGTTCGCGAGCTGACCGGGCTCGTGCCGCGGCGCGAGCACGGCCACTCGAGGCCGAGCGGGCGGGGCGCGTCCCGGATCCAGCAGGCGCTGAGCTCCCACGGGCTGGCCATGGTGTTCCAACCGATCTTCGACCTGGCAAGCCGGATCGTGGTGGGCCACGAGGCCCTTGCCCGGTTCACGCTGGGACCCGAGCGACCACCCGACGCCTGGTTCGCGGAGGCCGAGGCGGTCGGGCTGGGTGGCGAGCTGGAGGCGGCCGCCCTCCGCTCGGCGCTCGCCCAACTGGACAGGCTCCGGCCAGACACCTACCTGTCGCTCAACACCTCCCCTCAGACCGCCGCCTCGGGCCTCCTCCGGCGGCTCCTCGCGGGGGTCGAGAGGCGGGTGGTCATCGAGATCACCGAGCACGCCCCGGTCCAGGACTACGACGAGCTCTGCGATGCCCTGGACGGGCTCCGCTCCCGGGGGGCCCGGGTGGCGGTGGATGATGCGGGGGCAGGCTTCTCCAGCCTCACCCGGATCCTCCGTCTGCGGCCGGACTTCCTCAAGCTCGATGTCGCCCTCATCAGGGGCATCGACGCCGACCCGGCCCGCCAAGGGCTGGCATCGGCCCTGTCGAGCTTCGCCTCGGGCATCGGCGCGGCGATCGTGGCCGAAGGGATCGAGACCGATACCGAGCTGGAGATCCTCCGCGAGCTCGGGGTTCCCTTCGGCCAGGGCTTCTTGCTGGGCCGTCCGGCACCGCTCGACGCGCTGATCCAGCGGAGCGGGTCGCGAACATGAACCGGTTGGCGGAGGGAGCGAAGGGGCGGCCGGGCCGGCTATCGCAGGCATGCAGGTTGGTGAGGCGCGAGACGGACTCCCTCCGCCCACGACCAGGAGGCTGTGGCCGAAGATCCTCGATGAGCATCAGTCGAGAGTTCCGCC
>JBHGAT010000365.1:0-2313 GCA_041946645.1 Candidatus Velamenicoccus archaeovorus
CGCTGGACATGACGCTCACCAAGGACGCGAAGACCCAGCTCATCTCGGAGTACCGGCGGAGCGAGAACGACACCGGCTCGGCCGAGGTCCAGATCGCCGTGCTGACCAAGCGCATCGGCGACCTCACCGAGCACCTCAAGACCCACAAGAAGGACCACCACTCCCGCCGTGGGCTGCTCCAGATGGTCGGTCGCCGCCGCCGGCTCCTCGAGTACCTCCGCCGCGAGGACGTGGAGCGCTACCGCGAGCTGATCGCGCGCCTCGGGCTGCGGCGGTAGGCGGCACCGCGAGGAGGGATGCCCAGGGACGACGACCCGGACGGAGGAGGGGAGCGCATCGGGTCGGTTCTCAGTCGCGAGCCCCCGAGGACCCATCGCTCTCGGTGGTTCACCACTGACAACTGGCCGAGCCTCCCCGCCTCCAGACCAACGATCGGAGGTCCCCGCGCGCCCGCGTGGGGCACGTGAGGAGGAGAAGGCCAGTGGCCATCACCAGGATCAGCAGGACCGTCGGCTCCCAGGAGATGACGTTCGAGCACGGCAAGCTCGCCATGCAGGCGGGCGGGTCCGTGGTCGTGACCTACGGCGAGACGCAGGTGCTCGCCACCACCACCAGCTCGGCGCCCCGCGAGGGGATCGACTTCTTCCCGCTCACCGTGGACGTCGAGGAGCGGATGTACGCGGCCGGGAAGATCCCCGGCGGGTTCTTCCGTCGGGAGGGTCGGCCGTCCGAGACGGCCATCCTGACCGCTCGGCTGATCGACCGGCCGATGCGCCCGACGTTCAAGGTGGGCTACCGGGACGAGGTCCAGGTGGTCATCACCGTGCTGTCGGTCGACATGGGGAACCCGTACGACATCCCCGGGATCAACGCCGCCAGCGTGGCCACCATGGCCGCGGGCCTGCCGTTCGACGGCCCGGTCGGCGCGGTCCGGATGGGCCTGATCGGCGGGGAGTGGCGGATCAACCCCACGTTCCAGGACCTCGAGCAGGCCACCTTCGACGTGGTCGTGGCAGGACGCCGCAACGACGCCGGCGGGATCGACGTCCTGATGATCGAGGGCGAGGCCCCCGACAACACGTGGGATCTCCTGTCCAACGGGGGCGCATCGGTCGCGCCCACCGAGGAGGTCGTGGCCGAGGGCCTGGAGGCCGCCAAGCGCGCGATCGGCGAGATGATCGACTTCCAGAACGAGTTCCTCTCCCGGATCGGCGTGGAGCCGCAGCCGTTCGAGCCCCGACCGCTCTTCGCCGAGGACACGTGGCGGGTCGTCGAGTCGTTCGGGCGGGAGCGCATCGAGCAGGCCCTCGTGCCCGAGAAGCAGGATCGGAACGCGGCCCTCGACCGGATCAAGGAGGACCTCAAGGCCCACCTGCTCGAGACGTGGGGGGAGGAGACGTTCGCCGAGCGGGCCTCGGAGATCTCGCCGGCCTACAAGGAGCTCCAGAAGCGGGTCATGCGGTCGCGGGTCCTGTCCGACGGCGTGCGGCTGGACGGTCGCAAGGTCGACGAGATCCGTCCGCTGTACTGCGAGGTCGCGGTGGTGCCCCGGGCCCACGGCTCGTCGGTCTTCCAGCGGGGCGAGACCCAGGTGCTGAACGTCACCACGCTCGGCATGCTGCGGATGACCCAGATGATCGACACGCTCGACCCGGAGGAGTCCAAGCGGTACATCCACCACTACAACTTCCCGCCGTTCTCCACCGGTGAGACCGGCCGGATCGGCAGCCCCCGCCGGCGCGAGATCGGGCACGGTGCGCTGGCCGAGCGGGCCCTGGTCCCGGTGATCCCGACCGAGGAGGAGTTCCCGTACGCGCTCCGGCTCGTGTCGGACGTGCTGTCCTCCAACGGCTCGACGTCGATGGCCAGCGTGTGCGCCTCGACGCTGTCGCTGATGGACGCGGGGGTCCCGATCAAGGCACCGGTCGCCGGGATCGCCATGGGGATGATCGCCGAGGGGGACCGCTACGTGACCCTCACCGACATCCTCGGCGCCGAGGACGCCCTGGGCGACATGGACTTCAAGGTCGCCGGCACGCGGGACTGGGTGACGGCGATCCAGCTCGACATGAAGGTGACCGGTCTGCCGGCCGAGGCGCTGGCCCAGGCGCTCAAGCAGGCCCGCGAGGCCCGGCTGTTCATCCTCGAGACCATGCTGCGCACGATCCCCGAGCCCCGGCGCGAGGTCAACCCGAAGGCCCCGCGGATCCTCACGATCCAGATCCCCATGGACAAGATCGGCGAGGTGATCGGGCCCAAGGGCAAGCGGATCAACGAGATCATCGCGATGACCGGCGCCGACATCGACATCCA
>JBHGAT010000366.1:0-2304 GCA_041946645.1 Candidatus Velamenicoccus archaeovorus
GCGGTGGAGGGGGACGACCTGGTCGTGGCCGGAGGCGGCCTGACCGGTGGGAGCGTGGACGCCGGCGGCGACCACCGTATGGCCATGGCGGCCGTGGTGGCCGCGCTCGGGGCGGAGAGCGACTGCTCGGTCGACGGGATCGAGAGCGCCGCCGTCTCGTTCCCGGCGTTCGTCCCCACGTTGAGGGCCCTGGGCGCCTCGATCGAGGGTTGAGCGTGGGGCGCCCGGTCATCGCCATCGACGGCCCCGCCGGCTCGGGCAAGAGCACCCTGGCTCGGAGCATCGCCCGGATCCTCCACCTCCCGTACGTCAACACGGGGTCGATGTACCGCGCGGTCACCCTCGAGGGGCTCCGCCGGGGTCTCGACCTCGACGACGGGAACGCCCTGGCCGAGGCTGCCCGCCGGATCCGGTTCGAGCTGGGGTCGAGCGGCGACGTGGAGGCGCTGCTCATCGATGGTGCGGAGCCGGCTGCCGAGCTCGCGTCCGCGGAGGTCGAACGTCACGTCTCCGGCGTGTCCGCGCATCCCCAGGTCCGCCGGGTCCTCCGTCGGGAGCAGCGTCGGCTGGGGCGCGACGGCGCGGTCATGGAGGGTCGCGACATCGGCTCGGTGGTGTTCCCGGACGCCGCCGTGAAGCTCTACCTCAAGGCCTCACCGGCCGAGCGAGCGGCCCGGCGGGTGCGGGAACGGACGGAGGGGAGCGGCGGGGCCGCCCAGGCCCGCGGGACCGGGTCGGACGCGCTCGCCCGGGCCCTGGCCGAACGCGACGAGCGCGACGAGCGGGTGAACCCGTTCGTGCCGCCGGCGGGCGCCGTGGCCCTCGACACCGAGGGGAAAGACCCCCAGGTCGTGCTCGAGGAGGCCATCGCGCTGATCCGAACGCGGCTGGAGGGACCGGCGTGAGCTCGGCCCTGCCCGTCGTCGCGCTGGTGGGCCGGCAGAACGTCGGCAAGTCCACGTTGGTCAACCGGCTGTTCGGACGGCGCGAGGCCATCGCCCACGAGCAGCCGGGGGTGACCCGGGATCGGGTGGCGTTCGAGGTCACGTGGCGCGGTCGTCCCTTCAGGATCGTCGACACGGGCGGGTACCGGCACGGCGCCGGCGGCATCGAGGCCCTGGTGACCCGGCAGGCCGAGCGCGCCGCCGAGGAGGCCGACGTCGTGCTCCTGGTGGTCGATGCCCAGACGGGCGTGCGGGAGGAGGACGCGTCGCTGGCCCGGCGGCTGCGCCGCGCGACGGTCCCGGTGCTCCTGGTCGCGAACAAGGTGGACACCGAGCGGGACGTGGCCGACGCGTCCGCCTTCCACCGGCTCGGGCTGGGGGAGCCCGTCCCGGTGTCCGCGCTGCACGGCCGGGGCTCGGGCGATCTGCTCGACCGGATCGTGGCCCTCCTTCCCGAGCGGGGGTCGGACGTCGAGCCGGAGGGGGCGGAGCCGCGGTTCGCGCTGGTCGGCCGGCCCAACGTGGGGAAGTCCTCCCTGTTCAACCGGCTGGTGGGGGAGGAGCGGTCCGTCGTGTTCGAGGAGGCGGGGACCACCCGCGACGCCGTGGACGCGATCGTCGCCTGGCCCGGCGGCCCCGTGCGGTTCGTCGACACCGCCGGGTTCCGCCGTCCATCGAGGGCGGAGGGGCTCGACTACTACAGCTTCCTGCGCACGGTGCGTGCGGTCGAGCGCGCCCACGTCGCGGTGCTGGTGCTCGACGCGGCCGAGGGCTTCACCACCGAGGACCGGCGGATCGCGGCCCGCGTGATGGAGCTCGGCCGGGCCCTGGCCCTGGTGGCCAACAAGTGGGACCTGGTGGAGGAGCGGGACCGCGCGTTCCGGTCGCTCTCGGAGGCCGCCCGCCCGTTCGCGGACGCCGCGGTCTCTCGGTGCTCGGCGCTGGTGGGCACGGGCGTGGCCGGTCTGCCTCGGGGGCTCCTCGCGCTGCACGCCCGGTGGACCAAGCGGCTCACCACGGCCGAGGTCAACCGGCTGTTCATGCGGGCCCAGGAGGAGCGCCCGGCGCCCCGCGGCGTGCGGTACCGGTACGCCACGCAGGTCTCCTCCGGGCCCCCGACGTTCGTGCTGTTCGGCGGCAGGCGCCCCGACCCGTCGTACGAGCGCTTCCTGGAGAACCGGGTGCGACGCGAGCTGGGGTTCGCGGGGGTGCCGGTCCGCCTCCGTTTCCGCCCCAAGCGCGACCGCGGCGGCGGCACCGGCCCCCGGGTGGGCCGTTCCGGCGGCCGGTAGAATCCAGGGCACGGGCCGTGGCGCAGCTTGGTTAGCGCGTCTGACTGGGGGTCAGAAGGTCGCCGGTT
>JBHGAT010000367.1:0-2300 GCA_041946645.1 Candidatus Velamenicoccus archaeovorus
GCACCGGGGTCGCGAGCCACGACCGGCCACCAGTAGAGGAGCCCGGCGGCCAGGTACGCGGCGTGCTCGAGCGCGTGGAGCGACCCGTCCGTGAGGGCGGCCTGGTACAGCCCGGAGAAGTGGCTGGCCCACAGCGTGACACCGAACACGACGAACCCCACCGCCGGCGACGTCACCAGGTGCCACGGACGGCTCCGCCCGGCCCGGGCGATCGCCGACCGGCTCCGGCCGGCGGTGGTCACCAGCGCGAGCGTGACCGGCCGGCCCAGCAGCAGCAGGGGCGGCGCCACCAGCGTGAGCAGGAGGTGCTGCACCATGTGCGCCGAGAGCAGGTCGTCCGACCACGCGTCGAGCGGCGACACCAGGGCGACGAGGATCGCCGCCAGGCCTCCCGCGAAGCACGCCACCCGGGCGGCCGGGACGGCTGTATGTCCTCGGCGGGCCCGGGCACGGCGCACGCACCATCCGTACAGCGCCCCGGTCGCCGTCACCGGCACGAGCACCAGGGGCTCGAGGGTCACGGCCCGGAGAGCGCCTCCTCCACCTCGGACCGGTCGAGCTCGAGCACCGGAGGCTCCATCGGCGCGGGCGCTCGGAGCGGCGCGGGGAACGACACCGCCGGCAGCCGCAGCTCGAACACGCTGCCCGTGCCGACCTCGCTCCGCACGCCGACGGCGCCACCGTGCGCCTCGGCGACGGTCTTCACCAGCGAGAGACCCAGCCCCATCCCGCCGGCCTGGCGGTGCCGCCCGCCATCCAGGCTGACGAAGCGATCGAAGATCCGGTCCAGGTCGCCGTCCCCGATCCCGGTGCCGCTGTCCGCGACGCTGATCACGATCTGGTCGCCGTCGCGGCGCGTGCCGATCGCGATCGTGTCGCCGGGCCCCGTGTGCTCGACCGCGTTCTCGATCAGCGCGTCGATCACCAGCTGGAGCTGGTCGGCGTCGCCGCGCACCATCGCCGGGTCGAGCCGCTCCCGGACCCACCGGCGGGGCACGGGGTTCCACCGGTTCACCGTGTCGGTGGCCATCGCCCCGACGTCGACCAGGCTCGTCCGCGCCACCGCGCCTTCCTGACCCGCGGCGATCGCGAGGAGCAGGTCGGCGATCCGCCGCAGACGCAGCAGCTCCTCCACCACGATGTGCGCGTCCTCGGTGGTCACGCCGTCGGCCTGTCGCTCGATCATCTCGGCGTGGCCGAGCGCCAGCGTGATCGGCGTTCGGAGCTGGTGCGACGCGTCCTGGACGAACCGCTTCTCGCGCTGGAGCAGCTGGACGTTCTCCTCCGAGATCCGCTGGAGCTGCTCCATGGCCTCGGCCCGCCGGCGCGCGTGCCAGACCATGGCCAGGAACATCGCCGCCATGAGGGGGACCTCGGTCAGCTCGTCCGGCGGCTGTGCGCTGTGCACGATGTCGACGCCGATCAGCGCGCCGGTCGCGATCATGATCGCGGCGAGCGTCCAGATCGTCGTGCGCATCTTCCAGACCCGGAACCCGTAGAGCAGCGTCATGCTCACCCAGATGAAATGGAACGGGACGGTCTCCCACTCGGGGAAGACCCGGATCGCCACGAGGTTGAGGACCGAGAACACGGCCCACGCCACATCGATCGGCTTCAGGTCGGCGATGAGGGCCCGCCGCTCAGACGACCTCGACACGGTACCCCTCCCCTCGGACGGTGGTGATCACGTCCGGCCCGAGCTTGGCCCGGAGCCGGCGGACGTAGACGTCGACCACGTTGGAGCCGGGGTGATGCGCGTAGCCCCACACGGACGAGAGCAGCCGCTCCTTGGACACGGTCCGCCCGGCGTTGCGGACCAGCTCGCGCAGGAGCAGGAACTCGCGACGTGAGAGGGCCACGGGGCCGAACCCGGCGTCCGCCTCCTGCCGGATCGGGTCGAGCACCAGCCGCTCGGTGCCCAGGTTGACCCCGCCGCCGACGGGCGCGGCGTCCGCGGCCGCCGACTGGCGCTCGCTGCGCAGGCGCGCCCGCACCCGGGCCAGCAGCTCGTCCAGCGAGAACGGCTTGGTGACGAAGTCGTCGGCGCCGAGGTTCAGGCAGGTCACCTTGGAGTCGACGTCGCCCAGGCACGACAGGACCAGGACCTGCTGCTCGGGACGCCGGGCGATGATCTCGCGGAGGGCGCCGACCCCGCCGATCCCCGGCATCCGCAGGTCCAGGATCACCAGGTTGTAGTGCCCGTCGACGGCCATCCGCACCCCGTCCTGCGCGTCCGTGGTGCTGTCCGCGGCGAACCCCTCGGCCCGGAGCGCCCGGGCCACCAGCTCCAGGACCCGGAC